>CAOKET010000001.1 GCA_948467605.1 uncultured Mycoplasmatota bacterium
AGAACAAAGTAAGGATAGAAAAACAAAGATATAATGTTTCACGTGGAACATAAAGGTAAGAAGGAAAGAACAAAGTAAGGATAGAAAAACAAAGATATAATGTTTCACGTGGAACATAAAGAAAAATTATTATAAATATTATTATGTTATTAATAGTAATTAATGATTTGATATATGAACTATAAACTTATTAAGAGCAATATATGTTCATAAAAAACATATATTGCTCTTTCGCCAAAATATAACACTAATGTCCCTTGAAAAAAATATACATTTATTGTATTATATATATGCGCAACATTAATGTTGGAACCAGGTCAGGATTGAAAGATAGCAGCCTTAACAATCTCTTAGTGTGTGCGCTTTTATTTTGTATAGGTGATAGTATGGATAATTATTATATGAGTATAGCAATTAAATTGGCATATAAAGCATATAGAAAAGGTGAAGTTCCTGTTGGTGCAGTTATAGTTAAAGATAACAAAATTTTATCCACAGCATATAATAAAAAAAACAAAACTAAAAGAACAATAGATCATGCTGAAATATTAGCAATTATAAAAGCAAATAAAAAGTTACACGATTGGAGATTAAATGATTGTATTATGTATGTTACATTGAAACCATGTGATATGTGTATTGGCGCATTGAAGGAATCTAGAATATCAAAAATAATATATGCTAGTGATACATCATGTTGTTCTAATAGTATTGAGTGTATACAATTAAATGATGAGAAGATAAATAAAGAAAGTTCTGGATTGTTAAAAGATTTTTTTTCTAGTAGAAGATAAGTATCTTCTTTTTTTATTGTTTGATGGGTGTTATAATATAGATATTAATGGAGGTGCTTTTTGTGGCTTATCAAACATTGTATAGAAAATATAGACCTCAATCTTTTAAAGATATAGTGGGGCAAAAAAATATAGTTAAGATTTTATCTAATGCAGTTATCCACAACAAAATTGCTCATGCGTATTTATTCTGTGGACCTAGAGGAACTGGTAAAACAAGTATGGCTAAGATATTTGCCAAAATTGTTAACTGCGAGAAGTTAAATGGTGTAGAACCATGTAATGAATGTAATAGTTGTAAACAAATAGATAGTAAAAATTTCCTTGATATAATTGAAATAGATGCTGCTTCTAATAATGGTGTGGATGAGATACGTGAAATAAAAAATAAGGCAAATTTAGCACCTAATAACGGAAAATATAAAGTATATATCATTGATGAAGTTCATATGTTATCTATTGGTGCATTTAATGCTCTTCTTAAAACGTTGGAAGAACCACCAGCACATATTATTTTTATTTTAGCAACAACTGAACCACATAAATTACCTATTACTGTTATATCTAGATGTCAAAGATTTGATTTTAAAAAGTTTTTAAATAGTGAAATTGAAGAAAATTTAGAAAAAATATGCAAGTTAGAAAATTTAAATATTCCTTCTGAAGTAATAAAAGAAATAGCGATATTATCAGATGGCGGAATGAGAGATGCGATAGGCTTACTTGATCAATTATCATTATATGAGGATAAAGATTTATCAATATCTGATTTATATCAACTATCTGGAACCTTATCTGTAAGTAATGAAGTAGAATTTTTAAAACAATATTTTAATGAGAATATTACATATTGTTTAGATCAATTAAGTAGTTTTGAAAATGATGGTAAAAACTTTGGAAAAATAACAGATGATTTTTTATATATTTTGGAAAAAATAATGAAGTATAAAGTTATCCCTGATTATAATAATAATGATGATTTAAATTTTAAATTTGAATATATTGAATTAGCAAATAATGTTTCAAAGGAAAAATTGTATTCTCTTATTTCTAAGATATCTGATATGATTAAAAATATAAAAAATACATCAAATCCACGTATTTTATTAGAAATGATATTTTTAATGGAATATGGTGATAATAGTGAAGAAGTTAGAACTGAAAAACCAAAAGAAAAATCTATTAATTTGAAAAGTGATAAAATAAAAGAGGAAAAAACAATAATTGATAAGAAAAAAGATATACCAAAAGAATCGAATAATGAAAAAGTAGAAGCAAATAAAATAATTGAAAGTAAATTTAAAGATTTTTCTTTATCTTTAGAACAAGTTGAAACTATTAAGAATATACGTATAAATAATGCATTGGCATTAGCAAATAAGGAATTATTATTAGAATTTAAAAATAAGTTGCCTTTGATATTGGAATATATGTTTGATGAAAATTATAGTTCTATTGTTTGCAATTTGCAAGATCATTCTTTAAGAGTTGCAAGCAATGAAAATATAATTTTAAGTGTTGAATATTCAAGTACTGCACAAATATTGAATGAAAAGATATATTTATTAGATGAATTATTAAGTATTGTATTATCTAGAAATATAAAATCGATAGTTGTTACAAATGATGAGTGGAATAATATTAAAACTACATATGTTAATTCAAAAAGGAATAATATAGAATATACTTTAATGGATGAAGAAGATTATTATATTACAACAAAAAATAATAAAAAATCAGAAAATTCTGATTTAGAGGGTATCTTTGGAAACGGTATTGATGATATAATAGAAGTTAGATAAAGAAAGGATGATAAATTTATGAATATACAAGCGATGATGAGACAAGCACAACAAATGCAAAAAGAAATGTTAAAGTCAAAAGAGGAGATTAATAATACTATATTTAATGGTGAATCTTCATTAGTGAAAGTAGAAGTAAATGGTAAAAAGGAAGTTCTTAAAGTTACTATTTCTGAAGAATTTGAAAGTGATGATATTGAAATTTTACAAGATATGATTGTAGTAGCACTAAATGATGCTTTTTCTAAAGTAGACAAAATGGTAGAAGAAAAGATGGGAAAATTTGGTGCTGGAGTATCAGGTTTGATGTAGTATGAAATATCCTGAAATTTTATCTAATTTGATAGAAGATTTAAAGATGCTTCCAGGTGTAGGTGAAAAAACAGCCGAAAGGTATGCTTTTTCATTGTTAGAAAAAACAAAAGAAGATAGAGAAAGTTTTATAACTTCTGTTAAAAATTTAGATAAATTAAGAAAATGTTCGATTTGTAATTATATTACTGAAGATGAAATATGTTCAATCTGTAGTGATAAATCTAGAAATAATAAAATATTATGTGTAGTTGAGGATGCAAAAACAGTTTTATTATTTGAAAAAATGGGTACATTTAAAGGGCAATATCATGTTCTTAATGGTTTAATTTCACCTATTGATAATATTAGACCTGAGGATTTAAATATCCCTACATTAATTAAACGTGTTATTGATGGAGGGCATACTGAGGTAATACTTGCAATAAAATCTACAATTGAAGGTGAAACAACTTCATCATATATAAAGCGTCTTTTAAAGGATAGTAATGTATTAGTTACACGAATTGCAAATGGGATTCCAATAGGTGCCGAAATAGATTATATAGATTCTATGACTTTAGAAATGGCGTTTGAAAATAGGAATGAACTAGTATAATTTGTCCAATATGTTCATATATTTTATTAGGTGAATATATGAAAAAAGTTTTTTCTGCAATAAAAAAAATAGTATTGTCTGCATTTATTTTATATGGTTTCAATTTAATAGCATCTCCTCTTAACATCATTGTTCCTATAAATGTAATAACTGTATTAGTTATTGCATTACTTGGAATGCCTGGTTTATTTGGATTAGTATTTTCATTAGTGTTATTATTTTAGTAGGAGTGATAGTTGTGCTAGATAAGTATATTGACGAACAACCTAGTGTTAATGAATTATTGTGTAATTGTATTAATACAGGTAGGTATTCACATGCCTATCTTTTTGTAGTTAATGGTTATCAAAATGCTTATGAGTATATTTGTTCATTTATAAAATCTATTTGTTGTCCTAATAACCATAAGTGTGAAAATTGTAATATATGTAGGCTAATAGATGAAAATACTTTTAGTGATTTTAAGGTTATAGAAACTGATTCAATGATGTTAAAAAAGGAAATGATTGTTGAACTTCAAGATTATTTTAACACTAAAAAATTATATGCTAATAAAAGGGTATATCTTATTAAGAATTGCGAAAAAATGAACATAGCGGCTAGTAATACTTTGCTTAAATTTTTAGAAGAACCAGAGAGTGATATTATTGCTATATTAACTACTGATAATATAAATCAAGTTATTGATACAATAAAATCTCGTTGTCAGGTAATATACTTTAATGGAAGTAGTAATAATACAATAAATAGTTTATTTGATAATCTTACTAAGGATGGTAATATTGAGTATGATAAGTTTATTGAAGATATAAATACTGTTATGGATTTTTGCATATTTAATGAAAAGAATGGTGTATCAACTATAGCTTTTACTAAAAAGAAGTGGCATAACTATTTTTCTGATAGGGGAATGTTTAAATATGCTCTTAATATAATGTTATATATATATTTAGATGTAATAAATTATAAACTTGGACATGCTCTTACTTATTTTTCTGATTATGTAGATAATATAAAAATAATTGCATCTTATGGAGAAGTGCAGTATTATATAAAAAAAACAAAGGTAATTTTAAAATATATTGATTTAATAAAATATAATTTGAATTTAAATTTATGTATGGATAAAATTATTATTGAGTGGGCAGGTGATAATGATGAGTAAAACTGTTGGAATTAAATTTATTAACGAAGATAGGTTATATTATGTTAAATCGGATATAGAAGATGAATTATCAAATGATACTTTCGTTGTTGTATCTACAGAATCTGGTTTAAAATATGCTAAATGCTACTCTATAATAGATGAGGATGTAACTAGAAATTGTGTTATTGGTGATGTAATAAGAGTTGCAACTTTAGAAGATGAAAAGAATAATGAAAAAAATATATTAGATCAAAATAAAGCATTTGATAAATGTAAGCAATTAGTTGATAGGTATAAATTAAATATGAAACTTATAAAGGCAGAATTTACTTTTGATAGAAGTCAGTTATTAATTAATTTCTTTTCTGAAGAAAGAGTTGATTTTCGTGAATTAGCAAAACAAATGGCTTCTATATATAAGACAAGAATAGAATTTAGACAAGTAGGTATACGTGATAAAGCAAGAATAGTCGGTGGAATAGGCCCTTGTGGTAGAAAGTTGTGCTGTTCATCATATTTACATGATTTTGATACTATATCTATATCAATGGCAAAAAATCAAATGATAGCACTTAATCCTAATAAAATAAATGGTGTTTGTGGCAGATTATTGTGCTGTTTAAATTATGAGGATGAATTATACAAAGAATATAGAAAATTAATTCCAAATGTTGGTAAAAAAGTTATTATAGATGATAAAGAAGCAAAAGTAGTACAAGTTGATCTTTATAATCAAAAATATGTTGTAGAGTTTGAAGATAAAACTTTGAAAGAAATAGTGGTATCTAATAGTGGAACAGATTAATGATTTACTTGGATATAGTAATTTAAAGATTATTCAGAATGATGAATGGTTTAAATTTTCTTTGGATTCAGTATTGCTTGCTAACTTTGCAACTGTAAATTTAAGATGTTCATCTATATTAGACTTATGCACAGGTAATGCACCTGTTCCGTTAATACTTAGTATGCGTACTAATAAAAAGATAATTGGAGTGGAACTTCAAAATGAAGTTTATTTATTAGCAAAAAAAGCGATTTCTATTAATAATCTAGATTCTAGGATAGAAATAATCAATGAGGATGTTAAAAAATTAACAACTATATATAATAGTGATAGTTTCGATTTAATAACTTGTAATCCACCTTATTTTAAAGTGAATGAAGGTACTAAAACAAATGATAATTCTATTAAATCAATTGCTAGACATGAAATTATGTTAAGTTTGGATGATATTTTTAGTGTTTCTTCTAAATTATTAAAAATAAATGGTATTATTTCATTAGTTCATAGACCAGAAAGATTTATTGAAATTATAGATACAATGAGGAAATATAATATAGAGCCAAAAAGAGTTAGATTTGTCTATCCTAATAGTAAAAAAGATTCTAATATTTTACTAATAGAAGGAACTAAAAATGGTAAGAGTGGTATAAAGTTTGAACCACCTCTTTATGTTTATGATGATAATGGAAACTATACTATTCAATTACAAAAATATATAGGTTGCAAATTATAGGAGGATTTATGAGTCAGAAAAGTTATGATAATACACCAACTTTATATCTTATACCAACACCTATTGGTAATTTAGATGATATTACTGTTAGACAGAAGAATACTTTGGAATTAGTTGATGTAATTTTTTCCGAAGATACACGTGTTACTATCAATTTGCTTAGATATTTGGGAATAAATAAACCGCTTATTTCTAGTCATGATCATAATGAAAATATAACTAAAGAAAAAGTACTTAATTATTTAAAGGAAGGAAAGAATGTTGGTTTAGTTAGTGATAGGGGTACTCCTGGTATAAGCGATCCAGGATATGTAGTTGCAAAATATATAATTGAAAGCAATTTTAATGTAGTAGCACTACCAGGTGCAACTGCATTTGTACCAGCACTTATAATGTCTGGTTTAGATACAGAACATTTTCTTTTTTATGGTTTTTTAAACAGTAAAGATTCAAAAAGAGATAAGGAATTGGAGAAACTTAGGTTCTTTCAATACACTATGATATTTTATGAAGCACCTCATAGGATTCTTGATACTTTGGAGTCAATACAATTAATTTTGGGAAATAGAAATATAAGCATTTCCCGGGAAATAAGCAAAAAATTTGAAGAAATATATAGGGGAAAAATATCTGATATTAAAGTAAATTTATGTGTTAAGGGCGAATTTGTAATAGTAGTAGAAGGGTGTACAAGTGAAAATAATTATGACCATTTAACTATTATTGAACATGTAAACTTATACATTAAACAAGGGATGAATCAAAAGGATGCGATGAAGCAAGTTGCTAAAGATAGAAATGTATCTAAGTCCGAAGTTTACAATAAATATCATGAGTTATAGGAGGATTTATGAAACTTATAGTTGGTTTAGGTAATCCAGGAAAAGAGTACCAAGATACAAGACATAATATTGGATTTATGGTTGTAGATAAATATGCAAATGAAAAGAATATAACTTTTTCTAAAGAAAAGTTTGGTGGAGTTTATACAGAGTGTATTATAAATAATGAAAAGGTAATAATATTAAAACCTATGAAGTATATTAATTTATCTGGTGAAGTAGTAGCACCTTTCATTTCATATTTTAAAATATCAATTGATGACATTTTAATAATAAGTGATGATTTAGATATGCCTATTGGAAAAACTAAATTAAAAACAAATAGTAGTAGTGGTGGACATAACGGTCTTAAAAATATTGAACAATGTCTTGGAACAAAAAATTATAAACGACTTAAAATTGGTATTTCTAATAATAAGAATTTAGACACTAAAGATTATGTACTTGGAAAATTTAACAAAGATGATAAAAACTTGATAGATTCATCTATTAAAAAGGCAAATGATATATTAGATGATTATTTTAAATTAGATTTTAATTCTTTGATGAATAAATATAATTAGTGGAGGTGTAATTTTATGTTTTTTGATACTCTATTTGATATTGATAGTGATTTTAATTCAATTAGTTTGTCTGGTCTTACAGATGATTTGAGTATGATTTATGTAAATTCATTATTTAATAGATTTAATCAAGATATTATTATTGTTACATCTACGTTATATGAAGCGAATAAACTTTATGATATTTTGAAGTGTTATAATTCAAATGTTTTTTTATTTCCTATGGACGAATTTTTAACAAGCGAAGCACTAGCGGTAAGTCCAGAATTTAAGTTAGAGAGATTATCTTTTTTAAATAAAAGTAGTAATGATAAAAAAATAGTAATAACACATTTAATGGGATATTTAAGATATTTACCTTCTAAAGAATTGTGGAGTAATAGCATTGTTACTTTAAAAAAAGGGATGACTATTAATCGTGATAGTTTAGTAGAAAAATTATTATCTATAGGATATGTTAGAGATGTATTAGTTACAAATACATCTTCAATTGCGGTTAGGGGATTTGTACTAGATATATTTCCTCTTGATTTTGATAAACCAATACGTATTGAATTTTTTGGTGATGAAATAGAACAAATTAAATATTTTAATGTTGACAATCAACTTACTTTAGATGAACTAGATAGTGTTAGTATAGTTCCTTGTAGTGAATTTATAAATGAACTTGGTATAGAAATAGAAAACAAACAAAAATATTTACCTAAAGTTGTAAAAAATTTAAGTTCTATTGTTGATTACCTAAATTCACCTATAACTATATTTCGTGATTATAATCAAATTGAGGTTTCATATAATAATCTATTAGAAGATATACATAATTACGATTTAGAACAAAGTGAGAGATTGTATGACAAATATATGCATGATTTTTATAGTATTAAATATAATAAAGTTATATATTTACTAGCAATTGATAATGTTTTTATTAATTATCCTGTTGATAAAAATATTGCTTATAACTCTTATGAAGTTATTCCATATAATAATAATTTAGAAAAATTGAAATTGGATTGTTCTTCTTATTTAGACGAAGGAAAAACAATAGTATTTTGTTTAAAAAATAACCGTCAATATGAAAAAATAGAATCTATAATTAATGATATGGTTTTAACAAATAGTAATGAGATATTTAGTAATAAAATAAACGTAGTATATGAGAGTATTTCACATGGGTTTGTATTTAATAATTATGTAGTTATTAGTGAATCTGAAATATTTGCTTTGTCATCTAATAAAGTTTCATATAAGAAATCATATAAAAATTCTGGTAAGATTAAAAGTTTGGAAAAATTAGAAATAGGAGATGCGGTTGTACATGATATACATGGTATTGGAATTTATACTGGATTAAAGACTTTAGATAAAAATGGTATTAAAAAAGATTATTTAACTGTTGAATATAAAGATGGTGATAAGTTATATATTCCAGTTGAAAAAATAGAACTAATTAGCAAGTATTCATCTGCTGAAGGGGTAAGACCTAAACTAAATAAATTGGGTGGCACTGAATGGGCTAAAACGAAGTTAAGGGTTAGATCTAAACTACATGATATTGCAGATAAGTTATTGAAATTATATGCAATGAGAGAAATGCAAGATGGGTATGCTTTTCCTAAAGATACACCTGAGCAAGAAATATTTGAAGCGGAGTTTTTATATACTCCTACAGGTGATCAGCTGGTTGCAACTTCTCAAATAAAAGAAGATATGGAAAAGAAGACTCCAATGGATAGATTATTATGTGGTGATGTTGGTTTTGGAAAGACAGAAGTAGCATTTAGGGCTATCTTTAAAGCGATAATGGCAGGAAAACAGGTTGCTTATCTTTGTCCTACTAAAATATTGTCACAACAACATTATAAGAGTGCATTGATACGTTTTAGTAATTATCCTATTGATATTGCATTACTTAATGGTTTTATATCTACAAAGGAACTTAATAAAACTTTAGATGGTTTAAAAAGAGGAACCATAGATTTAGTAATAGGAACTCATAGATTACTTAGTGATGATATAGAATTTAAGGATTTAGGACTTTTAATAATTGATGAGGAGCAACGATTTGGTGTTGCACATAAAGAGAAAATAAAAGAAATGAAATCTAATGTAGATGTATTAACTTTATCGGCAACTCCGATACCTAGAACTATGCAGATGTCTATGGTTGGACTTAGAAATTTATCTTTAATAGAAACTCCTCCTGTTGATAGATATCCAGTTCAGACTTATGTACTTTCTTATAGTACTCAGATTATTAAGGATGCAATATACAAAGAGTTATCTAGAAATGGACAAATATTTATTTTATATAATAGAGTCGTGGATATAGAAACAAGAGTAAGAGAAATATCTAAAATAGCACCTGATGCTAGAATAACTTATGCACATGGTAAGATGACAAAAAATGAATTAGAATCTAGAATGGAATCTTTTATAAATCAAGAATACGATATACTTGTATGTACTACTATAATAGAAACTGGTATAGATATACCTAATGTTAATACTCTTATTATAATAGATGCGGATCATTTTGGATTAAGCCAGTTATATCAAATAAGAGGCCGTGTTGGTAGAAGTAATAAAATTGCCTATGCTTATTTAATGTATGATAATAAAAAGGTATTAACTGAACAAGCTGTTAAAAGGTTAAAGGTTATTAAAGATTTTACTGAATTAGGTAGTGGAATGTCAATTGCAGTACGTGATTTATCAATAAGAGGTGCTGGTGATATACTTGGAAGTGAACAGGCTGGATTTATAGATACAATTGGTATAGAACTATATCTTAAAATGTTAAATACAGAAGTTGAAAAATTAAAAGGCAATGTAACAGAAGAAGAAGAAATAAATGAAAAACCCCTTGTTGATGTTGATACACATATAGATAATTCGTATGTTACTGAAGAAGAGTTAAAAATAGAAATTCATAAGAAAATAAATGAAATAGATTCATACTATAAATTATTAGAAGTAAGAAGTGAATTAGAGGATCGATTTGGTACTGTAACCGAAGAGATGGATATTTATATGTACGAAGAATGGTTTGAAAAGTTGTGTATAACTTTAAAAATAGATAGAATTAAGCAAAATAGAAATTCTGTTGAAATAGAAATTAACAATGATATTGTGGATAAGTTAGGTGGAGATAAACTATTCTTTATTACTACAGATATTAGTAAAATGTTTAGATTTAAGAATGAGTTTGGTAAAGTAATATTAGTATTAGATATAATAAAGTTGGAAAAGCATTTTATTTATTATTTAGTAGAATTTTTAGAAAAAATAAAAAAAGAATTAGGTAAATAATTCTTTTTTTGTATAAATCCTTAATATTAATACAAAATAATTTATGAAGAAAGTGAGGATTTATGAAACAAACAGGAATCGTAAGAAGAATTGATAATCTAGGGAGAATAGTTATACCAAAAGAACTTAGAAAAACACTTCACATTCACGATGGTGAGTTATTAGAACTTATTATGAATAAAGATGAGATAATCTTAAAAAAATATTCTACTGTTAAAGAATTAAGTCATTTATTTATTAAATTTATTGAAGTATTTGAACCATTTATAAAATCTAATATATTGGTAACTGATTTAGATCAAATACTAGTTACTAGTAGTAAAATAAAAAACTTATACAGTGGAAAACTTATAAGTAAATTTGTTGTTGGAATAATTAATAATAGAAACCCTTACTTATCATCAGATATGGAAGAGATAGAAATAGTTGAGGATCAAGTTGACAATGTAAGTTGTTATATTGTTCCATTTATAGTATCTGGTGATCCGGTTGGTTCATTAGTTATATTTTCAAGAGATAGCAAGTTAGATTCAATGGATATTACACTTGCTAATATTGTAGGATCGTTTATTAATAAATATATTGAAGAATAGTATGACACTTTATATAAAGTGTTTTTTTTGTAAACTTATGTAAAATATGTATGTAAATATCTGTACATTATTTGCTTGATATGTTATATTCGTTTGTGTAGTAAATAAGGAGGCATCTAGTGAAAAAGAGAGGAACAAAAATAATAATAGCAGGATTTCTAGTTATAATACTAATATTTGCCATTATTAATATTATTCAATTTAGAGTTTTGGAGTTTTATTCGATGATTGTTATGATGTTTTATCTTGTTAAGTACATTTCTATAGTAAATAGAGAGTAGGCGATATTTTATGTTGGTTGATACACATTGTCATCTACAAGATGATAAGTTAATTGATAACATAGATGAAGTAGTTAATTCTGCTCTTAACAATGATGTTAAAATTATGATAGTAAATGGTTATGATACTAAAAGTAATATTTCAGCAATAAGTTTAAGTAAGACTTACGGACCAATATATGCCGCAGTTGGATATCATCCAACTGAACAAGATGATGTTGATATTGAATATTTAGAATCTGTTATAAATTTAGATAAAGTTGTTGCTATTGGGGAAATAGGTTTAGATTACTATTATACTAAAGATAATAGAGAGCAACAAATAGAAAAATTTGTTAAGCAGTTGGATTTTGCCGTTAAATATAATAAACCAGTTATTATTCATAATAGAAATGCAACTGATGATATGTATCATATATTAAAAAAATATAAGGGCAAAATAAGAGGAATAATTCATTGTTTTTCTGGCAGTATTGAAACTGCTAATATGTTTATCGAACTTGGTTTCTTGCTTGGTATAGGAGGGGTTATTACTTTTAAAAAAAGTAATTTAAGTGAAGTTATTAAAAATATTTCTCTAAGCAATATAGTACTAGAAACAGATAGTCCATATTTAACTCCAGAGCCATATAGAAAATATTTAAATGAACCTAAGTATGTTGCTCAAGTTGCAAAGTATTTATCAAATCTATATGATACTGATACTGTATCTAGTGTAACTACTAAAAACGCTTTAGAATTATTTGGGATTTCAAAATACTAATTATTATTTTATGGATATTTGACTATTATTTTATAAAATGTTATAATTTCTTTGGCCATTTGAAATGGAGGAAATTATGAAATTTATAAGATTAGTTGCGTGTAACCGTGCGTTTATGATATCTTTTTCAATAATAATTAGTTTTTTATTATTTTCGCCTATTATTGATATAGATTTATCAATGGATGATATAGATTTACAATCTATGGCGATGCTTACTAAAAGTGTTGATTTGGAAGAACATCAACAAGAAAAATATACTTATAATAAAGAATCGATTGAGGTATGTTCAACTAGTAGCGTAAAAACTTATATGAGTTATAAATCTATTACTACAAAAAGTAGTGCACAATATAGATATATACACAATAATATGTATGTTGATTCAGATACAGGCCTTTTAAGGCATAAAGAACATCCTGAATATATTGGTGTTGCGCTAGGAACTTATTATGGTAAAGTTGGCTCTATGTATGAATTTACATTAGATAATGGAAAAGTATTGAAGGTAGTAAAAGTTGATGTTAAGAGTGATTCTCACACATATAATGGATGTTATCATAGACAAGATGGTTCAGTTATTGAACTTGTTATAGATCCTGTAGTCGCTAAGCAATATTATGGTACAGGAAGTAATGGATATATATTAAATGGTAATTTTAATAACAGTCCAGATTTTTATGGAAAAATAGCAAGTGTAAAAAAGGTTACAGTAATTAATAATTAAATAAAAAACACATTTTTTAATAATAATGTGTTTTTAAATATCTATGGGTTGTAGAAATTCTAAGCCAGGTATATTTCTCAATATCATATATAATACTAATGTAATTGATATTATTAGTATTATTTTTTTTGATGGTATATATAACTTTTCATTTTTAAAATATAATATTAAATTATATAGTAAATAAATAATAAGAATAATTAGTAATATAAACATTAGTTGATTATATCTAAATGCCTTATAAAATTCAAATTTAAAAATTGATTTTAACATTCTTGTTGTTCCACATCCTGGACAATATATATTAAACATTTTTTTATATATACATTCAAAATTTATTATATCTAATATCTTAATGGTAATTGTTGTTGTTAATAGTATTATTATGATGGATGGTATTGATATTATTAGTTTTTTCTTCATAAAATTAAAAAACTATGAATTATCATAGTTTAGTAATAGTATGTAGAGTATGAGGCACTTTCAAATATAGATGCTAGTATGCCCATTGACATGAATATTACAAATAGTATAACAAATAATGAACTTAATATTATACCTGCAATAGCAAGCCCTTTGCCATCTCCATCATAATTTTTAGCACTAACTAAACCGACTATAGAGAATATAAGTCCTAAGAATGATGTACTACCACAACATAATAAAGATACCAAAGATATAACAAATCCAGCAATAGCCATACCATTAGTTTTATGTTTTGGAGTTACTATAGTTTGATTTACCTGTACTGTTCCTGTAGTAGTATTTTCTTTGCTTTCTACTATTGTTTTTCCACAACCACTACATGTAGTAGCATTTTCCTCTAATTCTTTTCCACAACTTGAACAAAATTTTGGCATTTTTTTCACTTCCTTTGATATAAATATAACAATTAATAGTTTTTATGTCAATTTATAAAGTTAAAAATATAAAAATTTTTATATCCATAATAATTATATAAATGTGTTGTTTAAAATATTACTTTGTGATATTTTACTTTTCATATTGGAGGATGTTTTATGACATTATTTGAAGAAACAGTTTTGGATTTAAAGTCTTCGGGCTGTATTAAGGAATTATATAGATTTCAAGGTGGAAATAGTCTTGAATTTTTTGATATAGAAAATAATGGATTTAAATCTGGTGCAATGGAGAAATATTTTTATTTTTCAAAGTCATTTGACCATCATAAACATTTTGTGGTTAAACGTCTTGGGCAATTTATTAATGATACGATTTTGGTAGATAGTTCATATTCGATATGTTATACGCAATTACAAAATCCTAATTCATATAGTCATATTAGAAATTTAGTTATTAATTCTGATAAGATAAATGCTTTATATGGTATTAAATTAGTATGCAATTCTACTTATTATGATTTAATTCGTGAAAACAGTTGTTATTCAAATAGAAAAATATGTAGTACATCTGTTGAGAGAGTTGATCAGCGTACATATGAAGGAGGATATGGTGTTACAGAGGAGTGGTTTTTATTATTGGATGTTTTAACAATATTCAGTTGTTATCATAGAATTACTAGAGAAAATATTTTGGAACTTATAGTTAATATGAGAAATAATTTGCATGTTTTTTCTAAAGATAACGCTACTTTTCTTTATTATAATAGTAATTGTAGAATAAATCCAAAGATATATGATGATTATGCTAAATATGACATTATGAATTGGTTAGAAAGTATAATAGATAGAAAAAATTGTCTTCCTACTAGTAGATTATATATAAAACCAACAGAGACTATAAGAGAAGTTATTAGTGAATATCAAAAAACTAGAGAAAAAGTATTAAAATTATTAGACGATAAATATAGTAAACATTTAAGTAGATAAAATCTAATTATTAGTAATTTATTTCTATTAAATTTAAATTAACTATGTTATAATAAAATTAGGTGGTAAAAGTGTTTTATGTGAAGTATAAGGAAATAACAAGGAATTTTAATTTTTCAAATGTTTTAAAAGTATCAGAGTTGCCTGGTTATATTAAACATTATGTATTAGAAGATGAACAGATTTTAACAGCATATAAAACTTCTAGAGATCATGGAGTTTTTACTGATAAAAAGATAGTTTTGTTTGATAGTTATAGTAGATTTGGAATGCGTAAGCAAATGTATACAATTCCATATAAATCTATATCTACAATTTCTGTTATATTTGAGGAAACAACAGCAGAATTACATTTGTTTTTGGATTGTGGATATCCTGTTAAGTTAAAGTTTATAAATGTTGAACCAAGAGATAAGGTTAGATTACGTATTTTATATACATGTATTAGTAGAGTTATTGGCAATCAAGAATTAGATAAAAAAGATGTTAAAAGATTAATAATTGATGAAATTTAGTAAGTAATTTTAGGGAGGTTTTAAAATGTCAAGAGGAACAAAAGGAGATATTTATACTAAAGAAATAATAACAAGAATATTAGAAGAAGGGTGTTTAGATATTAATCCTAGACCAAAGTATAAGGATGGTACACCAGCTCATACTTTAAGTGTTAATCATGGAATGTGTACTTATGATTTAACTAAGGGAGAAAGCCCATTAATTACACTTAGACCTATAGCGATAAAGAGTTCAATTGGAGAACTTTTGTGGATATATCAAGATCAGTCAAATAATTTAGATGTTTTAGCAGAAAAGTATGGTGTTAATTGGTGGGATGAATGGGATATAGGTAATAGAGCAATTGGTACATGCTATGGCGAAACATTTAGACGACATTATTCTATGATAGATTTTTTAAACAGTCTTAAAAATGACCCTGATGGTAGACGACATATAATTGATTTGTGGCAAGTAGATGATTTTAAAGAAAAACATGGATTGAAACCTTGTGCATTTTTATCTATATGGAATGTCCGACATGGTAGGGATGGAATTGATTATTTAGATATGTGTTTGATTCAACGTTCAAGTGATTTTTTAACTGCAGGGTGTATTAATCAAGTTCAATATTTAGTTTTTCTTTGTTTAATAGCAAGGCATTGTGGCTATACTGCTGGTAGATTTACTTGGTTTTATGATAACATCCAAATTTATGATAGGCATATTAAACAAGCAAAAGAATTGTTAGAAAGAGAACCAATTGAGTGTGAACCAAAAATATGGATTAATCCTGAAAAAACAGATTTTTATGATTTTGTACAAGATGATGTTAAAATAGAGAATTATCCAAGACAACTAATAAAGGAGAAAAATCCACAAATGAAATTTGATTTGGGAATATAAATTGGAGGGATTAATGTTAGATAATATTGAGTGGTTAGGACATAGTACTATAAAATTTAATTTTAGTGATAAGATTATTTATATAGATCCATATAATATTTTAAAAAATTATAATGATGCTGATGTGATATTTATAACTCATAGTCATTATGATAATTTTTCTAGTGAAGATATTGATAAAGTAAGAAAAGAAAATACTAAGATAATAATAACTCCTGATATATACAATGATGTATTAGATTTAGGTTTTAATCAAGAAAATATTGTTCAGGTAAATCCAAACTATAATTACTGTGTAGATGATATAAAGTTTTCCACAGTTCCTTCTTATAATGTGGATAAGTGTTTTCATTCTAAAAGTAATAATTGGGTTGGTTATATCATCGATATAAATAATACAAAATATTATATTGCAGGTGATACTGATATAACAGATGAGAGCAAAGATGTAAAATGTGATGTTGCATTTCTTCCAGTAGGAGGTACTTATACCATGGATTATAGGGAAGCCGCAACTTTGGCTAATATAATTAAGCCAAAAATAGTAGTACCTATACACTATGGATATTTAGTAGGTACTAAGGAAGATGCATTAAATTTTAAGAAATTATTGGATAAGTCTATTATATGTGAATTTATACAAGAAATATAGATTTTAGTTTTAATATTATTGACATTTGAATAGTTAATATTTATACTTATTTTAATAGGGAGGTTTTTAGTTAATGACAAATTTAGGAATATTACAAATTCAGCAGAAAAGAGAAAAGTTTAAAGAAGAAATAAGAAAATTATGTAAACAATACGAATTTTATAATAATTTTCATTTTACTAAGGGATTAGGGGCTGCTATATCTCATTTGATTACTAAAATTGAAGGAAAAGAGTATGTGTGTGGCGTAGTAGATTCTACTATTATTGAACATGGGGAAGATGTATTTGTTAAACCAGATTATCCACCAATGGATTTATATTTATTAGATGGTGCAGGGATTAATGATATGAATAGAAAATATGGACATCATGTTAAAAAAACAATACCAGAAGAAAAAATTCGATATTTTGTACTTATAGAAAAGTCAAAACTTGAATCTATTAATCATAAGTTTATAGATAAATCACATATAGAAAGTGTCTTAAAAAAAGAGGCACAGGTATATGCAGAGTACTTTGGAGTTATTGATATTCAATTATTTGCAAAGTATCCTTATTTGCACAAATTCTTTCATTTATTAAATGAATGGCGTTTGAAAACTGGTAAGCCTACATTAGATCAGGATGTTATTGATGAAAGTGTTGATAATGTATTAGAATTATTAGATGAAAATATTACTGGTAGTAAGGTTATGAATAAAACAGGAAAAAATTACAGGGGATAAATCCTCTGTTTTTTTATTGAAATATTTCTTCAAACCATTTTTTAGCATTAATAAGTAATTCATCTAAAGTAAAATCACTTTGATCTCTAAAATACTTTATTATTTGAAATATTAGTCCATCTACAAAAAAGTTAATATCTAATTCTAAATATTTATTATTTTTTTCTGTGTCTTTAATTGCAGAATATAATTTTTGATTCGATAGTTTTCTTAATTTTTCTAAAAAGAATAGTGTTTCATTAGATGATAGAAGCATTCTATAAATCCTCTCATTTTTCTTTAAACAAGTAAATACATCGTTAAAATAGTGAAATATATCTTCTTTTTTATATGGACCTTTGTTGTTATCATTAATAAGTAATTCTATTGTTTCTAATTGATAGTCATTAGCAACATCATATATATCATCATAATGAGTATAAAAGGTACTTCTTGTAATATCTGCTCTTTTTACAAGTTCTGTTACTGTAATTTTACGAAGTTCTTTTTTTTCATTCATTAATTCTGCAAAAACTCTTTTAATTAATTTTCTGGTTTTCTTTGAAGATGAATTTAATCCTTGTACTTTCATATTGACCTCCGAGTAATAAAAATTATATCATATGGATATTACAAAAACAATTAAAATTTATACATATATAACTGTTATGTCCAAATTTAGACATTTTTTTTAAATTTATTCTACAACTTAAGTAATTTCTAGCGTATATTATATCGAATGTACGGGCTACTTAAAAGATAGCCATGTAAATTTTAAGGAAGGTGAATTAATTTTGAGGAAAATTGCAGATTTTGTTGTTGAAAAAAGACGATTTATACTAACAATATTTATAATATTTTCTGTAATTGCAGTAATACTTAGATCTCACGTAAATATCAATTATGATATAGCAAAATACTTACCATCTACATCAGAAACAAGAATTGGTATGGATATTATGGAGAGTGAATTTGAAGAAACTGAGAGTTCATTTAACTTGATGTTTAAAGGTTTAAAAGAAGTAGAGAAGGATAAAATATATAATGAGTTAAAGGGCATTAATGGAGTAAGTTCTATTGATTATGATAAGACTTCTGACTATAATAAGAATAATGCGACATTATATATAGTTAATGTTGGGGACTCTAAAGATTCTAAGTTAGCAACTGATGTTTTTAATGAAATAACAGAAAAGTATAATGAATATGATATTTATACAAGTGGTGATATTTCACAGAGAAATGCACCAGTGCTTAAATTTTGGATTATTGTACTTGCAGTATTGTGTGCACTTGTAATATTAATAATTATGTGTGAATCATACATTGAACCATTCTTGTTTTTAACTGCAATACTAATGGGAGTTTTGTTAAATTCTGGTACAAATATTATATTTAGTAATGTATCATATATTACAAATTCAATATGTGCGATACTTCAAATGGCATTATCTATGGACTATTCAATAATGCTTATGAATAGGTATAGACAAGAAAGAGAGCATGAAGAAAATAAATCAACTGCGATGAAAAATACTTTAAGGAATGCGTTCTTATCTATATCAAGTAGTTCAGTTACAACAATAGTTGGATTATTAGTATTAGTGTTTATGAGTTTTAGAATAGGACGTGATTTAGGATTTGTATTAGCAAAAGGGGTACTATTTAGTTTAATTTGTATATTACTAGTTTTATCTGCACTTATACTTATGTTTGATAAGTTGATTAGTAAAACAAAAAAGAAATGTCCAAATATAAGATTAAATAAACTAGGTAAACTAATTTATAGGTTTAGATATATAGCAATACCATTTTTCATAATTATATTATTATTTAGTTATTTTGAAAAAGGTAATTTAGGTATTTTATATACTAGTAAACAAGATGATGAAATATCAAAAGTATTTGCTGAGAACAACCAAATAGCAATAATATATAAAAATAAAGATGAAGAAAAAGTTTCTAAACATTTAAAGCAACTTGAATCTATGAAAAAAATTGATTTAGTTTTGGGCTATAGTAACACAATTAATGAGAAATTAAAATATAATGAATTAAATTTAAAATTAAATGATTTATCCTCTGATGTTTCAGTTGATGATTACTTATTAAAGATTATTTACTATAATTATTATAATAAAGATGAAAATAACAAAATGTCATTTAATGAGTTTGTATCGTTTATTAAGAATGATGTATATAGTAATCAAAATATAAGTGAAAAAATAGATAATGAAACAAAAAGTAATATTGATAGATTAGAAAATTTTACTAATGGTGTTAAAGTTAATTCAAAGAGAAATTTAAATGATATATCTAATATTCTTGGCATAGATGATAAAAAAATATATGATATATTGACTTACTATAATTCTAAACATAATAATTTAGTTTTAGGAATGAATGACTTTATATCATTTATGAAGAGTGATGTATTAACTAATAACACATATTCTAGCGGAATATCATCATCATCTAAATCAAGTTTAAATATGTTATCAAATTTCTCAACTAAGGATAAGTTTAATGCTAAAATGTCTAGTAATGAACTAGCAAACTTATTTGGTATAGATGAAGAAAAAATGGAGCAATTATACACATATTATATAAATGTTGGTGATATAAGTACAAAACTTACACTTCAAGAGTTTTCATCATTTGTATTAAATAATGTTATTACTAATGACCAATATTCTTCGCTTTTTGATGAGGTAACTATTAATAGTATTAAAACATTAAATACATTTAGTAATAAAAATATTATTGAGAAAGATATGAATAGTACTCAATTATCTAGTATGTTTGGTATAAGTGAAGACATTATAAAGCAATTAATGTTATTAAAATATAGTAATCAAGATAATGGTACAAAATTAAGTATATTGGAATTTATTAATTATGTGACATATATTAAGAATAATACATCATACTTAGATAATATCGATTTAAGTAGCATAGATAATTTAAAATTATATGTTGATACATTAGATGAGAAAAGTAAAAATACTAAACTAACTGCAACAGAGTTATCCACATTAGTTGGTATTGATAGTACTCAATTATATAGTTTATATGCATTAATAGATTTAGTACAAGGTAATACAAATAATTGGGTAATGTCTCCAAATGAATTAGTTAGTTTAATATTAAATAATGAAAGTATTAAAAATACTATTGATGCTTCTACATTGGGACAATTAACATTACTTTCTACAATAATGGATAGTACTTTAAATAATATTTCATATACATACAGTGAATTATCAAATTTTATAGGATTAGATGTAATTAGTAGTAGAAATATATATACTTTATATATAATGTCAAATACAGGTGTTAAAATATCTTCATATGATTTTGTTAATTTTGTATTAAATCATTCATCTGATTCTGCATTATCTGGTAACTTTGATAAGAATACATTAGATAAATTAAAATTATTACAATTAGTCATGAATGATGTTAATAATAATAAAAAGTATAATAGTAGTGAACTTAGTAAATTACTTGGAATTGATAAAAGTAGTTTGGATCTTATTTATGGATTATATATATCTAAAAGTAATAATACAACAATATCATTAAAAGAATTAGTTTCATTTTTAGTTACTGATATGATGAAAAATGAAAGTTTTAAAGATAACTTTGATCAGGATTCAAGAACTAAGATTAATACAATAAATCAAATTATTAATTCATCTTCTAATAATGTTTTATATACAAAAGATGAACTATATGATATTGCTAGTAAACTAAGTGATGGATTAGATAAGAATAAGGTTGATTTAGTATATATGTATTATGGAAGTGTTAAATCATATAATGATGCTTGGACTATTACAGTTGAGGAATTTGTAAATCACTTAAATAATAAAATATTATCTGATAGCAGATTTAATGATTTTATATCTACTGATATGAGAAATGATATAGTATCAGCGAGAGATACTATTAAAGATGCTAAAAAGTTATTGATAGGAGATAAATATTCAAGGATTGTTATTAATACTAAGTTAGATTCTGAGTCAGAAGAAACTTTTGAATTTATTCAAAATTTAAAAGATACGTTTGGCAGTGATGTATATATTATAGGAGATTCTCCTATGGCATATGAAATGAGTAAGACATTTAATAGTGAATTAGACTTTATAACACTTCTTACAATAATTGCTATATTTATAGTTGTTGCATTTACATTTAAGTCTCTTATTATTCCTATTATATTGGTAGTAATAATACAATGTGCTGTATTTATGACAATGGGGATATTATCCTTAGCGGGGGATAGTGTTTACTTTATAGCGATTTTAATAGTACAAAGTATATTGATGGGTGCAACTATAGATTATGCAATACTTTATACATCTTATTATATAGAACATAGAAGAACTATGAATGTTAAAGATTCTATTATAAATTCTTATAATCAATCAATAAATACAATTTTAACATCTGCTTCAATTTTAATTATAGTAACATTAATAGTTGGCCATTTTGCATCTGCAATAGCGGCAAAAATATGTAAAACGATATCACAAGGAACTATGTGTGCATTAGTGCTAGTATTAGTATTATTGCCACCTATTTTGGCTGGCTTTGATAAACTTATAGTCAAAAATAAAATAGATAAGGTAAAAAAGAAAACAAGATAAATTGCTATCTTGTTTTTGTTTATATTGTGTGTTAAAATACATAAATAAAAAATTATACTTTATAATTTAGTTATATTTTAGGGTGGTTATATGGATATAGAATTATTGGAGAAATTTAAGAAGAAAGTTGAAATGGAAAGTACCTATGATAAGTTACTAAGTCGTAAGGCAATAGATACATTAATAGATTATTTTGATGTTGATGTTGAAGAAATCCATTATTCTAAAACTATATTTAGTCCAAAAGAACTAGCATTATCATTTTATCAAGTGTATTTTCCAGGGTATTATGAAATAATTTTAGATGGTATATTAACAGGAAAAATATTGATAAGTAATAGCGTAAAACAATCTGTTACATATTTAGATACTGGTGAGGCACAAATAAAGACGTTTAATACAGATAAAGATGTATTTGAGATTGTACATGAATTTGCTCATTATATTGATTTGCATTTATATCCCCATTTAGTTGGAGAGTATATATTATTTTCAGAGGTAGTTTCATTTTATTTTGAAAAGTGCTTTGAGAAGATTTATCAAAAATATTATTTATATTTAATACATATACGAAGAAATAATAGGTTATTTTATGAATGTGAGATGCTTAAAGTTATAAGATATATGTTAGAATATGAGGACTATTATAAACAACATGGTAATATAGATGCAATAATAGATGAAGATAGAATAAAACTAATAATGAGTTATAAATCTAATAACACAGTTAATACATTATTAAAGTATCCACTTGCTAATTTAATATCAAATTATATGATAATTAATGACATTAAGATGAGGCAAAATATAGACGAATATATAATGAGTGAATTTAATTTATTCGAATTAATGGGAGATAATGATGTAAGAAAATCTATTATGGTAAAATAAAAACCTGCAATATAGAAATTTTGTTAAAAGTACTGTATAATTAATTTAGAGGTGAAATTATAATGATAGATTTACATATTCATACGGTTCGTTCAGATGGGGATTTTACAGTAGAGGAAATCTTGAAAAAAGCACAGGGAAAAAATTTAGATATAATTTCTATAACAGATCATAATAATATACGTGCATATGATGATTTAAAGTTATTGGACGTTTCAAAATTATATAATGGTAATATTATTACAGGTACTGAACTTGAATTTGTATATAATGGTAGGTTATTTGATATGTTAGGGTATGGTTTTGATGTTGAAAAACTTAAAGAAACAGAGATTATTAAAAAGGGCTATGAACATTCTACCATTGAAGGACAAACTCAAATTTTAAATTTCCTTAAGAGTGTTTGCGATGAACTTGGTATCAAATATGATAGTGACCTTAAAATCCCAACTCCAAATTATATGGCAAATGATGTATTGATTGATAATATATTAGAATATCCTGAAAATAAAGAGATTCTTGATAAAATGGGAATAAGTGATCGCTCTAGTTTTTATAGAAAGCATTTTTGCGAGGTTACAAGTCCATTTTATTACGATCAAACTGCTGGAAAAGAAGATATATTTTATGTTACATCTAAAATACATGAGGCAGGTGGTAAATGTTTTTTAGCACATCCTTTTGTTTATCATTTGGATAATATAGAAGAAATAATGAATATTTTTGTTTCTTATGGAATTATAGATGGTATTGAATGTTTTCATCGTAAGCATTCAAAAGAACAAATAGAGTATTTGTGTAGATATTGTGATAAAAATAATTTGCTTAAGAGTGGTGGTAGTGATTTTCATATAGAAAGTCATTGTTTGGGATATGCTAATAAGGGAAATGTAAGCATACCAAATGATTTAGTAGATGATTGGATAGATGCATTTATAAAATATAATGATATTAAACGTTATTAATTATATATAGGAGGGTAAAATGGATACAGGGTTGTTGGAAAAGTTTAAGAGGAAAGTTGAAATGGAAAGTACTTATAATAAATTATTAAGTCGTAAGGCGATAAATACATTAATAAATTATTTTGATGTTGATATTGAAGAGATTACTTATTCTAACACAATATCTAATCCAAAAGAACTAGCATTATCATATTATCAAGAGTATTTTCCAGAGTATTATAAAATAATTTTAGATGGAATAAAAACGGGAAAAATAAAAATAGGTAGTGATATTGAAAAGAGTGAAGTATTGGAAGATGGAAAATGCTTTATAAAATTAAATAATGATGATTTTGATTTAATTGTAATTGTTCATGAATTAGGTCATTATATTAATAATAATATCACATCTAAATTTGTACAAAAGCATAGAATATTTGGAGAAGTAGTGTCATTTTATTTTGAAAAGGATTTTGAAGAGAAAAATATAGGTAAATATGGGAATTTATTTTCTGCTAGAAGGAGTCACCGTATTCTTAGTGAACGTAAGATGATACACGCTATTAAATATATGTTAGAATATGAAGATTATTATTTAGAACATGGTAATATAGATGCAATAATAGATGAGAAAAAAATAAAACTAATATTAAAATTATCATCTTATCATTGTATTGGATATGGTGAATATGACACGGTTAATACATTATTAAAGTATCCACTTGCTAATTTAATATCAAGTTATATGATAATTAATGATCTTGAGATGAAGCAAAATATAGATGAATATATTATTTACAATATTGATTTATTTGAATTAATGGAAGATGAGAGAATAAGAAAATCTATATTAATAGATGAAAACTTACAAAAATTGGCGTAAGTTTTTATTAAATTAATTAATTTTTTTAAGTACAAATTGTCCATTATCTTGTTGTTCTTCTATAAATTCAGTTTTAAATGTAATATCATTTGAGAGATTATCTTTTAAATTATAACTTACAATACATTGTGAGTTTTTACTTAAATTTCCAAGTTTAATGGTTATATTTTTCTTTTCATGTTTAAAAAACATAATTTTTTCTAAATAAAGGTAGAGTTTTATTCTTTCAAATGGTCCATTAACTTTACCTATATTAATTAGATGTTGATTTGCGAAATTCATTTTTAAATCGAATAGTGTATATAAATCATCTGTATTAATTCCAAAATGTTTACATACTAATTTTCTATTTGTCATTTCTTGATGAAGTATATTAAAAAAGTTAGTTAGGTTTGTGTCTTGTGGATAAATGTGTAAATATTTATCTATTTTTTCTATATATTCTGGTTTAAGTTGGATTAAATTTGGAAAGTTTTTATTAAGTGTTCTATATCGTGGTACTACTCCAAATTCTGTTGTTTTTAAACCATATTGATTATTAAAAAGGTCGTTTAATGGGTCTAGATAATATAGTCCATAATCTCCTTCTACTACAATAGCGAATAGTGGAATTTTTGCACTGTTTGCCGCTGTTTTAAATGCTTTAATATTAAATTCTGCAAAAAGATTAACATAAAAATCGGCTAAAGTGCTACATACAATGTATTTACCATTGTTTATAAAACCTAATTTGTATTGTCTATATTTTTCTTCATCACTTGCTAAAAAATAATTTAAGTCTCTTTCGAAAAAAGGTGCTAAACTAATATATAAATATCTTATAATGTAATCCTTTGGCCATGACTTATCCACTTTATTAATTATTTCTTTCATTTCGTTAGTAATCATTTTTATCTCCTTTGTTGTTAGAATAACATTATAAATGATTTAAATTTATATGTAAATAGTAAATATATAGTTAGATAATAAGGGTGGTAAGAAATTACAAGTATAGATGCATTATACTTATATTTATTTTTAAAGTTATACATGATATAATTTATTTGGTGATTATGTATGTATGATGTTGTAATAATAGGTGCTGGACCATCTGGTTTATTTGCTGCTTATGAACTTTCAAAGAAAAATATTAAAGTTGCTCTTATAGATAAAGGTGCTTTGGCGGAAAAACGAGCATGTCCTATTTCTAAAACTGGTAGTGAATGTAAGAATTGTAAGCCATGTTCAATTTTATCTGGCTTTGGTGGAGCAGGAACTTTTTCTGATGGTAAGTTAAACTTTATTCCTAAAATAGGAAAGTCAGATTTATTTAAATATATGAGTAAGAGTGAAGCGTATAAATTGATTGATGATACTGAGACAATATTTAATAAATTTGGCATGGATGCAGAAGTGTATCCTACAAATATGGATGAGGCTTTAGAGATTAAAAAAAAGATAACTAAGATTGGTGCAGATTTGCTTATTATTAGACAAAAACATTTAGGTTCAGATAATCTACCTAAGTATATAGAAAATTTTACTAAATATTTAGTTGATAATGGAGTTGATATATATCCTAAATTTAATGTATTGGATATAGAAAAGTGTGAAGATAATTCTTATAATATTATTTGTGAGAATAGTAATGGTGGGGAGAGTATAAAGTGCAAATATTGTATTGTAGCCCCTGGTAGAACAGGTGCTAAATGGGTTCAAAAAATTGCTGAGAAGTATAATGCAGAATATCTTTCACAAAGTATTGAAATTGGTGTTAGAGTAGAGGTAAGGAAACAGATATTGGAGGATATTACAAATATAATATATGATCCAACTATTTTTATTAAAACAGATACATATGGAGATGAAATTAGAACTTTTTGTACTAATCCAGGTGGTTTTGTATCAAAAGAAAATTATGAAGGATATATATGTGTAAATGGACACGCATTAAAAAATATAAAATCTGAAAATAGTAATTTCGCATTTATTTCAAAGGTAACTCTTACACATCCAACTACAAATACTCGTGATTATGGTGAGTCAATTGCACATATCGCATCAGTATTGGGTGATGGTAAACCAATTGTTCAGACTTTAAAAGATTTAAGGAATGGTCGTCGTAGTGAATGGCATCGTATAGAGAAAGGCTTTATAGAACCAACTCTTAAGGATTGTGTTGCTGGAGATTTGGCATTAGTTTTACCTTATAGGATAATAACTAATATCGTTGAGGGACTTGAAAAATTAGATTGTATTATACCAGGAGTTGCAAATGATGATACTTTATTGTATGGTCCAGAGATTAAGTTTTTCAGTAATGAAATAAAGACTGATAATAAATTTAAGTTGGAAAACGAAAATCTTTATTTTGTAGGGGACGGTGCTGGTAAGGCTGGAAATATAGTTACAGCAGCGGCTACTGGTTTATTAGCGGCAAGAGATATAGTTGATAAATTTGGTTAATATATTTAAATGATATGAGGTGTTTAGGATATATGGATAATTATGATATAGTTGATATATATGATGAAAATAAACAAAAAACTGGTAAAACTAAAATTAGACATAAAGATATATTAGAGAATGGTGAGTATATTATAGGTGTTCAAGCCATTATAATTAATTCAGACTATGAAATTTTAATTAGTAAAAGATCCGAAAAAAAACGTGCATATCCTTTAATGTGGGAATGTAATGGTGGTGCACTTTTATCGGGTGAAACTTTTTTAGAGGGTATATTAAGAGAGATAAAAGAGGAATTAGGTATAGACTTTAATAGTGATGATGCTGTATTTCTTAAGTCAGTAAAAAGGGAACATGAGTTTAAAGAAATATATTTATTTAATAAAGATATAGATATAACTTATATTAAGTTTTGTGATAATGAGGCAATAGACGCTAAATGGGTAAGTATAAATCAATTTATGGATATGTTTAATAATAATGAGATTGTTCCTAATGTTGATTTTGGAATAGAAGAATATAATAAATGTTTAGAAATTATTAATAAGAAGACAGATAAGTAGTATTATCTGTTTTTTTTAAACCATTGTTCTTTGAAATAGATTCATATATTATGTAGATTATATTTTGTGGTATTTTTATGTTATTATAAAAATAATAATTATATTATTAAAAATTTATAGGAGTGATTTATGTGTTAAAATCTATATTATCAAAAAAAGTTGAGGTAAGAGATACTAGTCTAAATGGTAAAGGTACATTTGCTATTGAAGATATAAAAAAGGGAGAAGTGGTTTTTATTAGAGGGGGTCATTTGTTGACGAGAGATGAAATATTTCATTATACAAATGAAGATTGTCCAGATGGTTATTGGCCAATAACGGATGATGTATGGTTAGGTGCAATAAGTGAAGAAGAATTTCCTTATCAGAAAGTATATGTAAATCACTCTTGTAATGCAAATTGTGGTATTACAGGGGAAATAACAGTGGTAGCAATGAGAGATATTAAGAGTGGTGAAGAAATTACTCAGGATTATGGACTTTTAGATCATAATAGTTTTTCTTTTAAATGTACCTGTGGTTCAGAAAACTGTAGGAAAGTAATTACGGGTGATGATTGGAAAATAAAAGAACTTCAGGATAAGTATTATGATTATTTTAATAGTTATATTAAAGAAAAAATAGATAAAGAACGATTAAATAAATAGTGCTTTTAATAAGTTTATTAATTATATTGCTAATATAAATAATTATTTTACAATATCAATGTAAACATATACTAATGGTTTACATTTTTTGCTTGAAAAATTTTCTAAAAAGAGATAACATCATTATTGTAAAAACACTTGCATATTTAAATGATTTGCATTAAAATATCCACTAAAAAGGAAGTATGTTTTATGAAAAAAGTAAAAGATAAATTTAATAAAAAAGGTAATTTGGCATTGATTGTGGTAGCAACATTATTTTTAACATTTATAGTAGTGTTGAATATTAATTTTATTAAAGAAGATATTCCAATGCAATCCTTTAATTATTCATTCTCTAATACTTACTTATCTTATAATAAAGATGATGTTAGGTATTTATCAGATCTTAATTTTATTATGGATAATAACTGGTCATATAATGGTTGGGCTGGTCATAGTCTTCAAAAGGATAAGAATCAGGAGGGAACTCCATTAAGCCTTTTGATAGATGGTGAAAGACGTTATTTTTCCAAAGGTATAGGTATTCATGGAAAGGGGCAGGCAACTTTTGACATTTCAGCATTATCAACTGAATTTCCTCGTTTTATTGCTAAAATTGGAGTCGATGCTTCAAGGGGAAGTAACGGAAATATTTGGATTCAAATTTTAGTATCAAATAATGGTACTAATTGGACATCTCTATTAAAGACTGGAAATATGACTGGTACGACAAATGCTGTAGATGTTGATGTAAATGTTAGTGGGTATAAATATTTAAGAATATATGTTGATCCAGTTGGAAGTAATGCTGCTGATCATGGTACTATTGCTAATGCAAGGCTAGTAAAAGCAAACTTCGATAAAAATTCAGTTGTATATGACAAAATAAAAACATATCAATACTATGATGAAATTTTGCGTACTCAAGATGCTAGTTATAACTATAAAAATAACTATAGACAAATACTTGAGAGAGAATTTGTAAAGAAAATTGGTTATTGGAACATCCAAGATCTTGTAGAACATACTAAAGGTATGTATGAAACTATTGAATGGATTTTAAGTAATAATGAAACTATCGAGCAAATCATTGAAGTTGGAGAAATTTCTAATACTTTAACTTTTATGAATGTTTTAAATGATTTATATACAAAAAATAAAGAAATATTAAATACTCAAAATGGTTATGTTTATAAAAAAATGATGATTGGTCTAGCAGCGGCTTATTCTACTGATAGAATTATTTCACCACTTTCATTTTCTTTTCAAACCCCAACTTATGATTATATGGAACGATTTGAATTAATGAAACAATTATTTGATAATAATAAACTTATGAGAGTTAAAACTAATGCTCTATCGGGTGAATTTGTGGTTAATGATTGGTTTAAGGATTATCACGTTGAGTTAATGCGTATGGTTATGCAGGATGGTACAAGTAATGGGGATCTTATATGGCTTAATGGTTTTACTAGTGAAAAACAAAGTGTAAGTTTCTATATGATAGGTTATGTTTCACCAGTTTATACACAAGATAAGTTTTACGATGAGGCTAATAAAGAAACATATGACCAAAGATTTTATTTAACTAAATATGGGGTTCCATATGGACTTACAAATGGAGTCAAAGTTCCAAGATATTGGATGGTTTTTGCCAATGGTGGAATTTGTTGGAATGCTTCTCGTGTTGGTCAAAGTATGTATCGTGTTAATGGTCTTCCTGCTACTGGCGCTTATCAAGTGGGCCATGAATTATATATACAATATTATGAAGATGGAAATGGTAATGGATATTGGACACCAAGATATGGTAATTGGAGCGGTGCTGGAAGTACATGGGGTGGAGGAAATCCTTATCGTTATATATTCAACTGGAACAATAAATCTTTTACTGACAAACACATTAGTGGTTCTAAGGTAGCATCAAGTACTGGTTACTTGTATTTAGGACAGGCAAATTTAAATAATTACGAACAATATAAAAAGTCTCTATATTATAATTTACTGGCTAATTCTTATACAGATAATGCTAAAAAGTTGGAAACTTATTTTAAGGCGTTAGAAATTAATGATTTGAACTTAGATAGTTATGATTATATTATTTCTCTTTATAAAAAAATGAGCGTTAAAAATGATGGTGGAACGATAACATCTAATGATTGGTATAATTTAGCAAATAAGATAATTGATGCATATACTTATTATCCTGTTGCAATGTTTGATTTATTAAAAGTTATAAGACCATATTTAGAAGGTGCTGAAAGATTAGATATTGATAGGCTTGAAAAGGAGGCTTTAACAAAGGCTACTCAAGCAACAACAAACGAAACTATTCAAGTTGATGGTGTTAGAACACATGCTAGACAGCTTTTAGGAAAAGCACAACCTGATCCAATATCATTCTCATTTGATGGAGAAAATGCTGGTAAAATAGTTAAAAACCCTAATTATTCTATTGCATATGGCTATAGTTTAGATGGTGGAAAAACATTCTCTAAACAAGTAATGGATGATTCGATTACTTTAACTAAAGAAGAGTTAGAACGTATTACTGCCGAAAATGATATTATAATTAATTTTATGGGATTGAGTTATACATTTAGAATTGATATTACAAAAGGTGTAATACCTTCAACTATTTATGCTAATGATTTGGAAAATCGTGTTGTAGGTGTAAATACAACTTTTGAATGGAGAAATTCCCAGAGTGATTCTTGGAAATCTTATAAAGATAAAAGTCCAGATTTAACAGGTGATAAAACTGTTCAACTTAGAGTAGGTGCAACTGGAACGAAACTTCCAAGTGATTATGTAACATATACTTTTACACAGGATAATCAACCAAATACAAGAAAATATGTTCCCGTATCACATTTAAGCATACATGATGTATCTACTCAAGCGACAAATAATCAGGGGTCCGCTGCATTTGCAATAGATGGAAATTATAACACAAGATGGCATAGTGCTTGGAATGGAACAGACACTCAAAGGTTTATAACAATTAAGTTAGATAAACCTAGATATGTATCTGCAGTAGAATTTGTACCTGCAGGTGGTGGTAATGGAAGAATTAATGATGGTACAGTTTGGGGAAGTATGGATGGTGTGACTTGGGAAAAGTTATCAGAAATGAAAAATATTACTTATCCAGTGCAAGCTAATACTAATGAACAGGCGATTCTTTATACTAAGAGTTTTGAAATAACTGATCCTAAAGAAGTACAATATATAAAAATAGTTGCCGATAGAACAAATGGAAATTGGTTTACAGCACGTGCTTTCAATATTTATCAAGATTTAACAAAAAACTTACGTCCAACTGCAGGTGTAGGCTATAGTGAAACTGAACCAACAACTAAAAATGTAATAGCAAGACTAGTAAATCCAAGTACTAATATCACTATAACTAATAATGGTGGAAGTGATACATATGTATTTACTAAAAATGGAGAATTTACTTTTGAGTTTATTGATGGCAATAATGTTAAAGGTACAACTACTGCTAAAGTAGATTGGATTGATAGAACTGCTCCAACTGCTACTATTCAATATAGTACTACGTCATTTACTAATCAAACTGTTGTTGCAACTTTGAAACCTAGTGAAGATGTAATTGTTACTAATAATGGTGAATATAGAATTGGTGATGATGGAAGTGTTCTTGATAAAGATGGGAATATCATAAATGGATATACAGTAGATAAAGATGGTAATGTTAAGGATTCTAATGGTAATATGATTGCTAATATAAATACATTTACATATGAATTTTTATCAAATGGTGAGTTCACTTTCGAGTTTATGGATAGGGCAGGTAATAAGGGTAATGCAACCGCTAAGGTTACTTGGATAGATCATGATGTTCCAACTGCAGAATTAAAGTATGAAAGGGTTGGAAACAAAGTCATAGTTCGTGTTGTAAATCCTAGTGAAAATATTACTTTTCAAAATGGGAATGGAGTTTACGAATTTAGTAAAAATGGTACTTATGACATCTATTTCTTTGATAAGGTTGGAAATGTTGGTAAAGTAACTGCAATTATTAATGGCTTGAAGGATAATACTAGTGATGGTAATCAAGATGTAAATACTAAACCAGATGATAGTAATAATATAAGTAATATTGGTGGAAACAATACTACTGTTAATAATAGTGATTACAATTCTGGAAATGATATGTTTGATAAAGATGATGATACTTCATCTGTTGAACCTACTGATCCAGATAATCAAAAACCAAGCGAAAATGATAAGCCAAATGATAATAATCAAAATATTGTTAATAAAGAAGATACAAAAGTAAATAATAATGATAATAAAAAAGGTATTTATATTGTTATCGCATCAATTGTAACAACTCTTGTAATTGTCATTATTGGCGCTTTTGTTGCTCATAAGAAAAAAACTTTATAAATTAATAAAGTATACTAAAACCTCTATTCAACTTTATATTGAATTGGGGTTTTTATAGTTTGTATATAATAAAACTTATAATTAATGTTATTTAGTACAATTTAATTTAGAAAATTTGTTATAATAGGATTATAGGGAGAGTGAAGTTATGCCTGAAAAATGCAAATTAAAATATCTTAAAATTTGTAAAAATCAAGACTTAGTTTATGAAGTTATTGATGAATGGAATATTTTTCTATATCAAAATATTTCTGCTTCTAAAGAAGAAAAAATGAAAATGTTAGAGCAGATTAAAACTAAAGATTTTTTGTTATATCAATCTATGAAAGAGGATATTAATGATGAATTATACTGATCTTTTTTCTTCCTTTAGTGAGTACTTTATGGAATTAGATAAAATTTGTGAAGAAAAGAACTGGGATGATATAACTATAAAAACATTAAGAAAGTGGCTTAGTTCTGTTTTGTATTTTTACAATCCAAATGATAATATTTTAGAACATCTTGGTGTACATGAATATATAAATAATAGTTTAGAAAAATTAAAACAAGTAAAAGATATAAAAGTATTGAGATTAGATCAAGTAATTAGTAATCCTAATTGTTCTTTGTTTAAATATATTAAAAAAATACCTTTTGATAAAGATAGTTTTAAAATTAGATTATCAAAAAGGGGAGAATGTTTTATTTTAGATGAAAATGGCGATTATTATCTGTCAGTATATGGAGAGTGTCATCGTATGGATAAAACAATCGAATTATTGGATGAAGGGGGAGTAGAAAATCTATTTCATCATGAATTACAGCACATAGATCAATATTATATTTATCCTTCTGAATTTCCTTTTGCAAGCGATATGCTGAAAATGTTATGTGAGGGTGAAGCAGAATATCATCGTTATCTTATAAATAGGGTTTCAAATTTCTTACCTATAGAGGAAAGTAGTATATATTATATTTATTATCTTGTATATACATTACTGATGCTTGTTATACCAAAGGAAATGCAAGAATGTTGGAATTCAACATACAGATATAACACAGCCATCGTCTCTGACATTTTTAAGTACATATCTGATTCTGAAGTAAATAGAAAAAGATTTTCTCAATTATTTGCTTTGATAACTCTTATTGTAGCTTATTGCAATCCTCAAAATACAGAAGAAATAATTAATGCTTCAGTTGACACAAGTATGAATAGATACTTAGACTCATTAGAAACTTTGGATCAAATTATTCAATCTGGAATAGAAAAGGGGAAGGGAGAGTACCAAAATAAAGGAGAATTGTCACGATATCAAATTTTAGGAGATAAATATTATAGAAAATACCAGTATTGTCAATTTGGGATAGAAATGAATAAAAAAATGAAACTATTATTAAGCCAGAGATTAACGTTTAAAGATCTTTTTAGACAATTATTAGAAAGTACTATTTGTTTAATTAATCAAAATGAAACTGATTCTACGGAAAAATATTCTTTTATTGATAAAATAATAAAAAATAATTTATTAAATAATAAAAGAATATCCTAAAATTACAAGAAATGAACTAGTTGGTATTTTAAATATTACATCAGATAGTGTTAAATATAATTTTAAAAATTAGTGGGTAATGATATTATCGAAAGAATTGGACCAGATAATGGTGATTATTGTAAAGTATTACTGTTTGTTTTAAATAATTATTTTATGTTTTATTATAGTTTTGAAGTAAATTTGTGGCCAACATTCGTGTCCAAGCAAAAAAGTCAGATTTTGAAGCACTAAAAATTAGTCAGGACACGGATTTTTGAATTTTGGAGGCTGACTGTAGTCATAACAAGGAGGGCAAAATGTTTAAATTAGTATCAAAATATGAACCTGCAGGGGATCAACCCAAAGCAATAGAAGAGTTAGTAAATGGAATTGAAGAAGGCAAAAAACACCAGGTTTTACTTGGTGCAACTGGTACAGGAAAAACATTTACTATTGCAAATGTAATAGAAAAAACTAATAAGCCGACTCTAGTTCTTGCTCATAACAAGACTCTTGCTGGACAATTATATAGTGAATTTAAAGAGTTATTTCCTGAAAATAGAGTTGAATATTTCGTCTCATATTACGATTATTATCAGCCTGAAGCATATGTTCCATCAACAGATACTTATATTGAAAAAGATTCTTCTATAAACGATGAAATTGATGAACTTAGACATAGTGCAACTGCTGCTTTACTTGATACCCGTGATGTAATAGTAGTCGCATCTGTTTCATGTATATATGGTATAGGTGAAGTAGAAGAATATAAAAATAAAATGCTTAATTTATACGTTGGACAAGTTATCTCAAAAGATGATATATTAAAAAAGTTAGTAGATATGTTATATGAAAGAAATGATATAGATTTTGTAAGAGGTACTTTTAGATCAAAGGGTGATGTAATTGAGATAATACCTGCTTCTTATAGATCAAAGGGAATAAGAATAGAACTATTTGGGGATGAAATAGATAGAATAAGTGAGTTTGATACACTTACTGGTAAAATAGATGTTAATAAAAAAACTATTGCTATATTTCCTGCTAGTTTATTTGTAACAAGTGATGAGAAAATAGAGAAGGCGATTTCTACTATAAGACAAGAACTTGCTGGTAGATTAGAGTATTTTAAAGATAATAATAAATTAATTGAATACCAACGTTTAGAGCAACGTACTAATTATGACATGGAAATGCTTAAGGAAACTGGATTTTGTCATGGTATTGAAAACTATTCTAGACATTTAACTCTAAGAAATGAAGGTGAAACTCCATCTACTTTAATTGATTTTTTTCCAGATGATTTTTTACTTGTTGTTGATGAATCGCATGTAACTTTACCACAGGTAAGGGGTATGTATAATGGTGATAGGGCAAGAAAGCAAATGCTAGTAGATTATGGTTTTAGATTACCTAGTGCCCTAGATAATAGGCCCTTAAAATTTGATGAGTTTAATTCTAAATTAAATCAAGTTATATATATATCAGCAACGCCTGGAGATTATGAACTTGATTTAGTTGAACATAATTGTGTTGAACAGATAATTAGACCTACTGGACTTTTAGATCCTACTATTGAAGTAAGAAGTAATGAGAATCAAATAGATGATATTATTGAAGAAATAAGAAAAAGAATAGAGCTTAATGAGAGGGTAATGATTACTACTTTAACTATTCGTATGGCTGAGGAATTAACTACTTATTTAAAAGAACTTAATATTAAAGTTGCCTATTTACATAGTGAGGTTAAAACTTTACAAAGAATGGCTATAATTAGAGATGTTAGATTAGGTAAATATGATGTTTTAGTAGGTATAAATCTTTTAAGAGAAGGGCTTGATATACCCGAGGTAAGTTTGATTGCAATATTAGATGCTGATAAGCAAGGATTCTTAAGAAGCACTAGAAGTTTAATACAAACAATAGGAAGATGTGCTAGAAATGCTAAGGGACATGTTATAATGTATGCCTCTATTATTTCTGAGTCCATGGAAGCAGCCATTTCTGAAACGAAAAGACGTAGGGATATACAAGAGGAATATAATAAGAAAAATGGAATAGTTCCGAAAACTATTATTAAGGAAATAAGAGATTTAATATCAAATGTTGATACTGATGTTGATAATAGTAAATCTAATAAAAATATTAGTCATGAAAGTTTAGAACAACAAATAAATAGATTAGAGCGTGAAATGAAAGAAGCCGCTAAGAGTCTAGATTTTGAACGCGCTATGGAAATAAGGGATTTATTATTTGAACTTAAATCAGGTGAGTAGTATGAAGTTTAAAAAGATTTATATAGAAATTACTAATCGTTGTAATTTGAGTTGTAAGTTTTGTTCTAAATCTAATAGAATAAAAAAAGATATGAGTGTTTCTGAATTTGAAACAGTAATAAATAAAATTAAAGATTACACTAATCATATATATTTGCATATAAAAGGAGAACCATTACTTCATCCTAGTTTAGAAGAACTATTAGATATATGTAGTAAAAATAGTATTTATGTAAATATTACTACTAATGGTATAAATATAGATAAGTGTAAGAGTGCGCTTTTAAAAACGTGTGTTAGACAAGTTAATTTTTCTCTACATTCCTATGTATTTAATAATCCAGATAAATATATTTCATATATAAATGATTATGTTTTATCTGCTAGTAAATTAGGTAAATATTGTGTATATAGATTTTGGGCATTTAATGGTAATTATACAGATAATGAAAGGTTTTTTATAACTAGTTTAAGTAAAGTATATAAAACTGATGTTTTAAAACTTCTTTCTAATTCTGAAAATATAAAATTATCTACTAATGTTTACATAAATAAATCTCGTGAGTTTATATGGCCTGATATAAATAATAATTATTATAATGAATTTGGCAAGTGTTATGCGTTAAAGGATCATATAGGTATATTGTGTGATGGTACAATTGTACCATGTTGTTTAGATGGTGAGGGTATTATTAGTTTAGGAAATATATATAATGATGATTTGGACTCTATTATTAATAGTAAAAGATTTAAAGATATGTTAGATAATTTTAAGAATAATAAGAAATGTGAAGATTTATGTAGACATTGTAATTTTATAGAGTAAAATTTATTATTGCAAAAAGAACAAATGTTTGTTATTATATTTATGATTTATATAAAATTATTTATGATATAATAGTTTAAAAATTTAAAAGAAAATCTATATATAGGGGCGATGTTATGTATGTAAAAGGGTTTAAAACTTTTAATCATGATATGACAAATAGATATGGTGTAAAGTTTGAAATTGGTAAACTATATATATCTAGTGGTTTTGTAAGATTTAAATATAATGGGTTTCATTTATGCAATAATTTCGAAGATACATTAAGGTATTTTGATGCATTTAATGAGCAGGTTAATATTTGTAGTGTATTAGGTTATGGTGATATAGATGTATATAATGATGAATATTATGGCTATTATGATATGTATGCAGTTCAAAAGTTATATATAGATAGTATATTAAGTAGGGATAGTATATTAAAGATGGCTAAAGAATTACCTAATTATAGATTACAAAGATTTGTTTCATTGTATAAACTCACAGAAGAAGAGATTGACTTTTTGAAACCTTATACTGATGATGTAGGTAATGCAATTGAGTATTATCAGCATCAAAAAATTAATGTATACGAAGGAAGTGATAATAGTGGAAAAAATAATAGTTAAGGGTGCAAGAGAGAATAATTTAAAGAATATAGATATAGAACTTCCTAAGAATAAACTTATTGTTATGACTGGGGTGTCAGGAAGTGGTAAAAGCTCACTTGCGTTTGATACTATATATGCAGAAGGACAAAGAAGGTATGTTGAATCTTTGAGTGCATATGCTAGGCAATTTTTAGGTGGTACAGAAAAGCCAGATGTAGATAGTATTGAGGGTCTTAGTCCTGCTATAAGTATAGATCAAAAAACAACTAATAAAAATCCCAGAAGTACAGTTGGTACAGTTACTGAAATATATGATTATTTAAGGCTATTATTTGCTAGGATTGGTGTTCCTCATTGTCCTAATCATCATATACCTATAAAGAGCCAAAGTATTGATGAGATGACTAATAAACTAATGGTTATGGATGAAGGTACGAAGATAATTATAATGTCTCCTGTTGTTGATAGTGTAAAAGGTACTCATAAAGAATTGTTAGATGATTTAAGAAAAGATGGCTATGCTAGAGTAAGAGTAAATGGCGAAATAAGAGATTTAAATGAGACAATAGAACTATCTAAAACTACAAAAGATACTATTGAGGTAGTAATAGATAGATTAATAATAAGAGATGATATTAGAAGTCGTTTATTTGAATCACTAGAAACTGCAGTTAAATTATCACGTGGAAAAGTAATAATATCAGTAGTTGGTGGAGAAGAATTTTTGATGAGTGAAAATTATGCTTGTCCATATTGTAATTTTTCTATTAAAGATTTAGAGCCCAATTTATTTTCGTTTAATGCACCATTTGGAGCATGCCCAGATTGTAAAGGATTAGGGTTTAAATTACACATAGATCAAGATTTACTAATTCCTGATAAAACTAAAAGTATTAGTAATGGTGCTATATTAACATTAAATAGTGATGATAAAGATAATATTATATATAAAGAATTAGATTTATGTGCTAAATACTATAATATTGATTTAGATAAACCGGTTAAAGATTTAACTAAAAAAGAACTTAATATTATATTATTTGGTAGTCCAGATATAATTAATTTTAGTGGTTCTTCTAAAAGTGGTAATACATTTAATAGGAATAAAAAATATGAAGGTATTATTACTAACTTAGAGAGAAGATATATGGAAACTACTAGTGCTTGGATAAGAGAATGGATAGAACAATATATGACTAGCAGTGTTTGTAATACATGTGGTGGTGCAAGACTTAAAGATGATGTTTTATCAGTTTTAGTTGATAATAAAAATATATATCAGATGACTACTATGAATATAGGAGATATGTATGATTATTTTTGCAATATAAAATTGTCTAAACAAGATGCTGAAATATCAGAACTAATAATAAAGGAAATAAAATCTAGATTGTTATTTTTAAAGAATGTAGGGTTAGATTATTTAACTTTGAACAGATATGCTGCAACATTATCAGGAGGAGAAGCACAACGTATTAGATTGGCAACTCAAATTGGTTCTAGATTGACAGGAATATTATATGTACTTGATGAACCAAGTATTGGTCTTCATCAAAGGGATAATGATAGATTGATTAAATCTTTGCTTGAGATGAGAGATTTAGGTAATACTTTAATTGTTGTAGAACATGATACAGATACAATGCTTGCTGCTGATTATTTAGTGGATATTGGACCTAAGGCAGGAGATAATGGTGGTTATGTAGTAGCATGTGGAACTCCTAAAGAAGTTATGGATAATCCAAATAGTTTAACAGGAAGATATCTAACAGGAAAGGAAAAAATAGATGTTCCTAAAACCAGAAGAAAAGGTAATGGAGAATTTATTAAGATAAAGGGTGCTAAGGAAAACAATTTAAAAAATATAAATGTTAAATTTCCTTTAGGTAAATTTATATGTGTAACTGGAGTATCAGGAAGCGGTAAAAGTTCTTTAGTAAATGAGATTTTACATAAATCTTTAGTAGCACATCTTTACGTTACTAAAGAAAAGCCAGGTAAATGTAAATCAATCGAGGGATTAGATTTAATAGATAAAGTAGTAGATATTTCACAAGCACCTATTGGAAGAACTCCTCGTAGTAATCCCGCAACCTATGTTGGAGTGTTTGATGATATAAGAGAGGTTTTTGCAACTACTAAAGAAGCAAAAATGAGGGGTTATGATAAAGGAAGATTTAGTTTTAATGTAAAAGGTGGTAGATGTGAGGCGTGTTGGGGAGATGGTGTTAAGAGAATAGAAATGCACTTTTTACCAGATGTTTATGTACCATGTGAAGTCTGTCATGGAACTAGGTATAACACAGAAACTCTTCAAATAAAGTATAAGGGTAAAAATATATCTGAAGTACTTGATATGAGAGTGAATGAGGCATATGAGTTTTTTGAAAACTATCCTAAACTAAAAAATAAATTACAAACTATGATTGATGTTGGTCTTGACTATATAAAATTAGGTCAAAGTGCTCCAACATTATCAGGTGGAGAAGCGGCTAGAGTAAAACTTGCCAAATCTTTACAAAAAAAGCCCACTGGTAAAAGTATATTCTTGCTTGATGAGCCAACAACTGGGTTGCATCAAGATGACATTAAAAAACTATTAGTAGTATTAAATAGAATAGTCGATAATGGAGATACTGTAATAGTGATTGAACATAATTTAGATGTAATAAAAGTTGCAGATTATATAATTGATTTAGGACCAGAAGGTGGGGATAAAGGTGGAGAGTTAATATTTGCTGGTACACCTGAGGAATTAGTCAAAGAACCTAAATCATATACTGGACAGTTCTTGAAAAAATATTTAGATTAATGTATTAAAAGGAATATTCCTCTCATAATATTTTATGAGGAGTGATAATATGTTAACTAGAAATGGATTTTTTGGGGATTTATGGGATGATTTTATGGATACACCAAGAAATAACAGTTTATTAAAAAGTGATGTATATGAAGATAATGATAACTATGTTATTGAAGTAGATATACCAGGATATAATAAAGAAGATGTATCTATTGACTACGAAAATGGGTATATAATAGTTACTTCAGTAAGAACTAGTAATGTTACAGATGACAAATATATAAGAAAAGAAAAATACTATGGTGAATATAAAAGAAGTTTTTATGTTGGTGAAGTAGATGAGAATGATATAAGTGCTACATTCTATAATGGAGTATTAAAAATAATATTTCCAAAATCATCAGTAAAACAAGAACATAAAAGAAGAATAGAAATTGAATAATCTTGAAATTAATCAAGATTATTTTTTTAATATATTAATAATATTTTTTATTAAAATTAAAAGGAAAAACGAAAATCATCTCTAAATAGAGTAGAGATGATAAAAATTTCAACACTTTGTATTATAATAAAAAATTAATCTTTTATTATTTCTATTATTTTGTCAAGAGAATCTAATTGCGAATATAGTATATTTTTTATCTTTTCTGTTGGGTATTCTAAATCTGGTATCATTACTGGTTTTATCCCTGCTTTAAATACCGATAAAATTCCATTAATAGAGTCTTCAATTCCAATACATTGTTCTTTTGGTATTTTTAATAATTCTATTGATTTTAAATAAATTTCTGGATCTGGTTTTCCATTTTGTACCATATCTCCTCCAACTATTACATCAAAATACTCTAATATATTTAATTTTTCTAAATATTTTTTTATAGTTTTTTCATGTGATGAACTTGCAACGGCAATTTTATAATTGTTACTTTTTAAAAAGTTAAGGATAACCATAAGGCCTTTTTTCTTTTTTATTCCATTAGATTCAATGTTTTCTTCAATAAATTTTTGCCTCAATTGATATAGTTCTTCAAAATTTATAGTATTAAATTTATTTGAAAATATTTCTCTTATATATTTTTTGTTTGTTCCTCTTACTTGTTTCAAAATTTCATCATCAATTTTTATTCCTAAACAGTTCCCTGCATATTTCCATCCTTGCTCTTTTATTGCCTCTGTATCTACATAGTACCATCCATATCAAATATTACTGCTTTAATCATTATAATTCCTTCTTTCATTCTTTTTTTGATAACTATAAATATAGTTATATTGTGTTATTTTCTATAGTTCTTCTTAATATTTTATTTAATTTGTCATATAGATTTTGCTCTATTAGTATCACTTCTTTTGACTAATTTTCTTGTATTATAACATTATAATTATGATAGTCAAGTTAGAGATAAAAAAGAATGGTATTAACTATTTAACCATTCTATGAATTTATTTTTCTTTTTAGGTAGAATTTTTTTAATATCTATTGTTTGGGTTGTTATTTTATTGCCTTCTTTTATTTCGGCAGTTAGAACTTGTTTATTTTCGGATATGTGTATTTTTACATCTTTATTTTCTTTAATCGCATCTTTTATATTTTGAAATAGTGCTTGTTTTTGGTTTTGTGTTATATTTTCTGGCATGTGATTTATAAAATCATTTATCTTTTCTTCGTTATTCATTTTTATTCACCTAAATATATTTTATCACAAATTATATTATTTATTTTAACTTTTACATATTATGTTATTAGTAAATGTCATGTAAGTAAAAGTTTAATTTTTTTTAATTTTTCTATTTACATTGGGGTTTATATTTGGTATACTTGTGAAGTATGTGACTGGCTTAGATGTGCAAGGTTGCTGATACACCAGGTTAAGTTGTTATACTTTTGCTGGTATCAGGTAATTTGTTCGGAGCAAGTCTATATTAAATATAGGCGAAGGGAGGATACGATATGGCAGATACAAAGTTACGTATTAGATTAAAAAGTTATGATCATAGAATAATTGATCAAGCCGCAATTAAAATTGTAGGAACAATTAAAAGATTGGGTGGCGAAGTTTCAGGACCAGTACCATTACCAACTGAAATTGAAAAAATTACAATTTTAAGAGCTGTTCACAAATATAAAGATTCTCGTGAACAATTTGAAATGCGTACACACAAAAGATTAATCGATATCAAAAATCCTAGCAAGGAGATCGTTGAGGCATTATCTCATATAGATTTACCTAGCGGGGTAGAAATTCAAATTAAGCAATAATAGGAGGAAAATATGAAAGGAATCTTAGCTCGCAAAGTTGGTATGACTCAAGTTTTTACAGAAAGTGGTGTATTAATACCAGTTACTGTATTAGAAGTAAGTACTAATAATGTGGTTACACAAATCAAAACTAAAGCCAATGATGGTTATGATGCCATTCAATTAGGTTTTGATACTAAAAGAGAAAAACTTAGTAATAAACCTGAGATGGGTCATGTAAAAAAAGCTAACACAGAGCCTAAGCGCTTCTTTAGAGAACTTAGGGGAGTTAATGTAGAAGATTATACTTTAGGACAAGAAATTAAGGTTGATATCTTTGAAGCAGGTGAAATCGTAGATGTTACTGGTACAAGTAAAGGAAAAGGTTTCCAAGGCGTAATTAAACGTTTCAATCAAAGCAGAGGTCCTATGGGACATGGTTCTCAATATCATAGAGGCGTTGGTTCAATGGGAACACTTCGTCCAATGCGTGTTTTTAAGGGTAAACATTTACCAGGACACATGGGTAACGAAACAGTTACTATACAAAATCTAGAAATAATTAAAGTTGATACAGAAAACAGTTTAATATTGGTAAAGGGAAATGTACCTGGACCAAATAAAGGACTAGTATTTGTTAAATCAGCGATTAAAAATTTAAATAAAAGAGAAGTGGAAACTTTAAAAAGTTATTCTCAAAAAGAAGAAGTAGTAGAAGAAACTGAAGCTTTGTCTAGTGAATCATCACAAGATGAATAGTAGTTTAACTAGTGATGAAAGGAGGATATTATGGCAAAACAAAAAGTTTTAAACGTAAAAGGTGAACAAGTTAAAGATATAACTTTATCTGATTCAATTTGGAAAATCACACCTAACGATGCTGTTTTATATGATGCTGTAGTTCTAGCACAGGCTTCTTTAAGAAGTGGAACTCACGATACTAAAACAAGATCAGAAGTTAGCGGTGGTGGTAGAAAACCATGGAAACAAAAAGGAACTGGTCGTGCTCGTCAAGGATCTATTCGTGCACCACAATGGAGAGGTGGAGGTATAGTATTTGGACCTCATCCAAGAGATTACGACAAGAAGATGAACAGGAAAGAAAGACGTTTAGCATTAAAATCTGCTTTAACATATAAATTCTTAGATAAAGAATTAATAGTTCTTGATTCAATTGAATTAGCAGAAGGTAAAACTAAAGTTGCTCTAGAAATTCTTAAAAATCTTAAATTAGATGATACAACTATGTTTGTTACAAAAGAAGAAAATGAAAATTTAGTATTAGCTACTCGTAACTTAGGTGACTTAAATGTAATTTTATCTAGAAATATTAATGTATTAGAAATATTAAGATCAAAATATTTAGTTGTTACTGAAGACGCTATTGCTGATATAGAGGAGGCTCTTAAGTAATGGAAAAAGCAAGAGATATAATTAAGGCTCCTATTATTACTGAAAAGTCAGCATCATTAAAAGAATATAACACTTATGTATTTGAAGTTGATAGAAGAGCCAATAAGACAGAAATAAAACAGGCAATTGAAAGTATTTTCAATGTTAAAGTTGCTGATGTTAGAACAAGTATTACTAAGCCAAAGAAAAAACGTGTTGGTAAGTATACTGGTATGACTAAAGCAATTAAGAAAGCATTCGTTAAATTAAGCGAAGGGTCTATTGATATAATTTAGTAAGGAGGACATATTATGCCAATAAAAACATATAAACCAACTACTAATGCTAGAAGAAATATGAGCACTTTAGTAAACAGTGAACTTACTAAAAAAGCGCCCGAAAAAAGCTTAGTAGAAACGTTATCAAAAAATGGTGGTCGTAATAATCAAGGTCGAATTACTGTAAGACATCACGGTGGTGGTGCTAAGAGAAAATATCGTATAATTGATTTTAAAAGAAATAAATTCGATGTTCCTGGTACAGTAGTTTCAATTGAATACGATCCAAATAGAAATGCAAATATTGCATTAGTAAACTATATTGATGGTGAAAAAAGATATATAATAGCACCTAAAGATATTAAAGTAGGAACAAAGGTAATAAGTAGTGAAAAAGCTGATATAAAACTTGGAAATGCATTACCAATAATGAATATCCCAGTTGGTACAGTAATTCATAATATTGAATTAAAACCTGGTAAAGGTGCTCAACTTGCTAGAAGTGCTGGAACAAGTGCTCAAATCTTAGGTCGTGAAGACAAATATGTACTTATAAGATTAACTAGCGGTGAGATTAGAAAAGTATTAGGTGTATGTATTGCTACTGTAGGTGAAGTTGGAAATGCTGACTATGAATTAGTAAAAATAGGAAAAGCAGGACGTAAACGTCATATGGGTATTAAACCAACAGTTCGTGGATCAGTTATGAACCCTAATGATCACCCACATGGTGGTGGTGAAGGACGTGCACCAATAGGTAGAAAAGCACCAATGACACCTTGGGGTAAAAAAGCATTTGGTGTTAAGACTAGAAAAACTAAGAAAGCTTCTAACAAACTTATTGTTCGTAGTCGTAAGCAAAAATAAAGGAAGGATGAGTAGAAATGGCTAGAAGTATAAAAAAAGGTCCTTATGTTTTTCCAAGATTATTAGAAAAAGTTAAGGAATTAAATAAAAACGCAAAAAAAGAAGTTATAAAGACATATTCGCGTAGATCAACAATTTTCCCTGATTTTGTTGGACATACTTTTGCAGTACACAACGGAAAAGATTTTATCCCTGTATATGTTACAGAAGATATGGTAGGACATAAATTAGGTGAATTTGCATTAACTCGTAAATGCGGCGGTCATGGCGAGAATAAAAAATAAAACTACCATGGAAGGAGGACTAATATGGAAGTAATGGAGAAAAAGTGTGCAACTGCTACTCATAAGGGTGCAAGAATAGGTGCACAAAAAACAAGATTAGTTATTGATTTAATTCGTGGTAAAGATGCTGCAACTGCACTATCTATACTAAAAAATAATAATACTAGAGCGTCAGTTCTAATCGAAAAAGTTTTAAGATCTAGTATTGCAAATGCTGTAAACAATTTAAACTTGGATGAAACTAAGTTATATGTTAAAGAGTGCTTTGTTAATGATGGACCAGTTCTAAAGAGAATAAAGATGGGATCTAGAGGTCATGTTGATCGAAATGACCATAGAACAAGTCATATTATTGTTACAGTAGCAGAAAGACTTTAAGGAGGTTAAGTAATGGGACAAAAGGTTAATCCTAATGGACTTAGATTAGGTGGAATAAAAACTTGGCAGTCTAAATGGTATGCTTCTAAAAAAGATTATTCAACTTATTTAATAAAAGATGTTAAAATTAGAAAATATCTTGAAAAGAATCTTTCAGATGCGGCTATTTCTGATATTCTTATCGAAAGAAATGCTAAATCAACTGAAGTTACTATTTTTACTGCTAAACCTGGTGTAATAATTGGTCATGGCGGAGAAGAAATTGAAAAATTAAAAAAATCTCTTAGCAAATTGGCTGATGAAGATATACAAATTTCGATCAAAGAAATTAAGCAACCTGATATGGATGCGAAAATAGTAGCACAATCTATTGCTCATCAAATTGAAAATAGAGCATCATTCAGAATGACTCAAAAAAGAGCAATTAGAAATGCTATGAAGGCTGGAGCTAAGGGTATTAAAACTTCTGTTTCAGGAAGATTAGATGGAGCAGATATGGCTCGTAGCGAAGGTTATACTGAAGGAATGATACCACTTCATACTTTGCGTGCAGATATTGATTATGCTGTTGCAGAAGCTGATACTACTTTCGGTAAAATCGGTGTAAAAGTATGGATATATAAAGGTGAAATACTTCCTAGTAAAAATAATAAGGGAGGTAATGTAGATGTTAATACCAGCAAGAACTAAATATCGTAGAGTTCACAGATTACCTTATGAAGGACATTCAAAGGGTAACACTGAACTACATTTTGGTGAGTATGGTTTACAGGCTAAAGAAGGCGCTTGGATAACAGCAAACCAAATAGAAGCAGCCCGTGTAGCGATGACTCGTTATATGAAACGTGGTGGAAAAGTATTTGTTAACATTTTCCCACATATGCCAAAAACTAAGAAACCTCTTGAAACTCGTCAAGGTAAAGGTAAAGGTGCTGTTGAATTATGGGTTGCAGTTGTTAAGGAAGGAAAAATTATGTTTGAAGTATCTGGTGTTTCTGAAGAAGTTGCTCGTGAAGCATTAAGATTGGCAGGACATAAATTACCTATTAAGACTAAGTTTGTAAAGAAAGAACAAGGTGGTGATCTTAATGAAGGTTAATGATATAAGAAATTTAACCACTGATGAAATAGTTAAGAAAATTGAAGAAACTAAAGAAGAATTATTTAATTTACGTTTTCAACAAGCTACTGGTAACTTAGAAAAACCTTCTAGAATTAAAGATTTGAGAAAATTGATTGCAAGATTAAAAACAGTTTTGCATGAACGTGAACTAAAGGAAATATAGGAGGTAGACATGGAAAAGGTAAGAAAGCAAATTATTGGAACTGTTGTAAGTGACAAAAATGATAAGACTATCATTGTTAAAGTTGAAACTAGAAAGAAACATCCACTATATGGAAAACTTGTTAAGGTGTCAAATAAGTATGTTGCTCACGATGAAGAAAATAAAGCTAAGATTGGCGATAGAGTTCGTATTATGGAAACTAGACCATTATCTAAAACTAAACGTTTTGAATTAGTAGAAATAGTTGAAGAAGCCGTAATTTTATAGGTCTATAAAATAAGCGAAGGAGGAAAATTATGATAGCACAACAAACCCGTTTAAAAGTAGCTGATAATTCTGGGGCTAGAGAGCTTTTAGTTATTAGAGTTCTTGGAGGTTCTAACCGTAAATTTGGTGGTTTAGGTAGCGTTGTAGTTGCTAGTGTCAAAAAAGCACTTCCAAATGGATCAGTTAAAAAGGGAAAAGTAGTTAGAGCAGTTATTGTAAGAACTAAGGCTGCTACAAAAAGAAAAGATGGTACTTATATAAGATTCGACGATAATGCATGTGTACTTATCAAAAGTGCTGAAGATAAGACACCTGTTGGAACTCGTGTATTAGGACCAGTTGCAAGAGAACTTAGGGATCAGGATTATATGAAGATTGTATCTCTTGCTAGCGAAGTACTATAAGGAGGTAAATCGTAATGAAACTTAAAACAGGAGATAAAGTTGTTGTTATTGCTGGTAAAGACAGAACTAAAACTGGTAAAATAACAAAAGTTCTAAAAAATGATAAAGTTGTTGTTGAAGGAATTAATATTGTTAAAAAACATATGAAACCAAATCAACAAAATGATAAAGGTAGTATTATTGAGGTTGAGGCTCCAATTCATGTATCTAATGTTAAATTAGTTAAAGAAGAAGAGAAAAAAGAAACTAAGAAAACTACTAAAACTAAGAAAGATAAATAATTGGGAGGAGGGAAATTATGAACCGCCTAAAAGAAAAATATGTGAATGAAGTAGTTCCAAGTTTAATGGATAAATATAAATATTCTTCAGTTATGCAGTGTCCAAAAATAGAAAAAGTAGTTATTAATATTGGTTGTGGAGATGCAACTACTAACTCAAAATTAATAGATGCTTCTGTTAGTGATCTTGAACTTATAACAGGTGCTAAACCAGTTGTTACAAGAGCCAAGAAATCAATAGCAGGATTTAAATTAAGAGAAGGGCAACCTATAGGATGTATGGTTACTTTAAGAGGAAACAAAATGTATGCCTTCTTAGATAAACTTATTAATATAGCATTACCTAGAGTTAGAGATTTTAGAGGTGTTTCTAGAAAATCATTTGATGGAAGGGGAAATTATACTTTAGGTATTAAAGAACAATTAATATTCCCAGAAATCGAATATGATAAAATCGTGAAATTACGTGGTATGGATATAGTAATAGTAACTACAGCTAATACAAATGAAGAAGCATTTGATTTATTAAGTGGAATGAAAGTTCCTTTTAAGAAGTAAGGAGGAGACAATATGGCAAAGAAAAGTATGATAGTAAAATCACAAAAACCTCAAAAATTTAAGGTTCGTGAATATACTCGTTGCAACATCTGTGGTAGACCACATAGTGTATTAAAAAAATATGGAATATGTCGTATTTGTTTTAGAGAACTTGCTAATAATGGACAAATTCCAGGTGTTAAAAAATCTAGTTGGTAAGAGATAAGGAGGTATTAGTATGCCAGTAAATGATCCAATAGCAGATTTACTTACAAGAATTCGTAATGCAAATCAATTACATTATAAAGAAGTAAGTGTACCTGTTTCAAAAATGAAGTTGGAAATCGTTAGAATTCTTAAAGAAGAAGGATTCATTGAAGATTATAATGTTCAAGAAAATAATATAATCATAATTTTAAAATATGGGTTAAGAAAAGAAACCGTTATTTCTGGATTAAAGAGAATATCTAAACCAGGATTACGTGTATATGCAAAATCTTCTGAAATTCCAAAAGTATTAAATGGATTAGGAATCGCAATTATTTCTACATCTAATGGTGTTATGACTGACAAAGAAGCACGTCGTCAAAATCTAGGTGGAGAAGTATTAGCATATATTTGGTAAAAAAACTATAAGGAGGTGTCATTATGAGTCGTATTGGTAATAGAGTGCTAACAATACCTAATGGTGTATCTGTTGAGGTTACAGATTTACTTGTTACTGTAAAAGGTCCAAAAGGAACTTTAACTCATGATTTACCAAAAAAAATTAAAGTTACAGTTGAAGATAATACTGTAAAAGTTGAAAGATTAGATGAAATTAAAACTACAAAGCAATTACATGGTACTACAAATGCTATTATTAAAAATATGATAGATGGTGTTAGTGCTGGTTACTCTAAGGGATTAGAGATAATAGGTGTAGGTTATCGTTTCAATGTAAGTGGTAAAAAGTTAGTTATCAATGCTGGATATTCTCATACTGTTGATATGGAAGTACCTGAAGAACTTTCAGTTGAAGCAATAAGTAATACTGAGATTAAAGTATCTGGTATAGATAAAGTTAAGGTAGGCAAATTTGCTGCTGAAGTTAGGGATGTAAGAAGACCAGAGCCATATAAGGGTAAAGGTATTCGTTATGTTGGTGAACATGTTCGTCGTAAAGAAGGTAAAAAAGCTTCTAAATAATATTTAAGGAGGTTAACTTATGATTAAAAAAGTTTCTCGTAATGAAATTCGTAAAGTAAGACATGAGAGAGTTAGACAAAGTATATCTGGAACTAAAGAAGTTCCAAGATTAAATGTTTTTAGATCAAACAAAAACATTAGTGTTCAAATCATTGATGATGATGCTAAAATTACATTAGTTAGTTCATCATCTGAAGGATTAAAGTTAGAAAATGGAAGTAATATAGAAGCCGCTACTAAAGTAGGAGAAGATATTGCTAAAAAGGCTGTAAAATTAGGTATCACTAAAGTTGTATTCGATAGAGGTGGATATTTATACCATGGTCGCGTTAAAGCTTTAGCAGAAGCCGCACGTGAAAATGGATTAGAATTCTAAGAGGAGGGAAAATTTATGCAAAAGAAAAAATTTGACCAACGTAAAAGCGAATTTGAAGAGCGTGTTATTGAACTTAGACGTGTTACTACTGTAACTAAAGGTGGACGTCAATATGGTTTTTCAGCAGCAGTTGTTGTTGGAGATAAAAATGGACGTGTTGGTATAGGTACTGGTAAGGCTAAGGAAGTAGTAGACGCTATTAAGAAAGCTGTTCAACAAGCAACAAAAAATGTTATAAGAGTTAGTTTAGTAGATAGCCGTACAATTTCTCATGAAATGATTGGCGTATCTGGAGCAGCTAAAGTTTTAATTAAACCTGCATATGAAGGTACTGGTGTTATAGCCGGTGGTGCTGTTCGTTCTGTTCTTGAACTTGCTGGAGTTAAAGATGTCCTATCTAAATCATTAAGATCAAATACTAAATTAAACGTTGCTCGTGCAACATTAAATGCACTTAAAGATCAAAAGAGTATTTCACATGTTGCTAAATTACGTGGAAAGACAGAAAGTGAGATTTTAGGATAATGAGATTGAATGAAATTAAGCCTAATGAAGGCGCAGTAAAAATAGCAAAAAGAAAAGGTTTAGGATTAGGAACAGGAAACGGTAAGACTGCAGGACGTGGTCAAAAAGGACAAAAGGCTAGAAGTGGCTATAGTCGTAAAATAGGATTTGAAGGTGGGCAATTACCTTTATACAGAAGATTGCCAAAAAGAGGATTTAAAAACGCTATGTTCAAAACTGAATATGCAGTTATAAATCTAAGTGATTTAAATAGATTTGATAATGATACAGTTGTAACTCCTGAATTATTAAAAGAAACAGGGTTAGTAAAAAAACAACTTGCAGGTATCAAAGTATTAGGAAATGGAAAATTAGAGAAGAAATTAACAGTTAAGGCTAGTAAATTCTCTAATGTAGCAAAACAACAAATTGAAGCAAATGGTGGGAAAATAGAGGTGATGTAGTATGTTTAACACAGTTAAACAAATATTTGAACCTAAAAATAAGGATTTACAAAAAAGAATACTATTTACTTTAGCAATATTAATAATATATAAAATAGGAACTTATATTACTGTTCCTGGTGTTGCTATAGGTGATCAACTTAAGAAATTAAGTTTTTTAGAACTATTTGATGTAGTAGGTGGTGGTTCTTTAAGTAACTTCTCAATATTTGCTCTTGGTGTATCACCTTATATTAGCGCATCAATTGTAATACAAATACTTCAAATGGATATTATTCCATATTTTACAGAATTACGCGAACAAGGCGAAGTTGGTCGTAGGAAGCTTAATCAAATTACAAGATATGCTGGAATAGTAATTGCTTTTATACAAGCGTTTGCATTCTCATATGCTTTAATGGGTATTAAGAATCCAGTTGAGGTTGCAAGAATATCTCTAATATTAACTGCTGGTACTTCATTCCTATTATGGTTAGGAGACCAAGTTACTAGTAAGGGTGTAGGTAATGGTGTTTCATTAATAATTATGGCAGGTATTGTTACATCAATACCAAGTATGTTTGTAAATGTATTTAATACTGTTATGGTATATACTAGTGTACAAACAACATTGTTTGGTATAGCAAAATTCCTATTGTTTGTATTGGTTTATTTAATTATAATAATTGGTGTTGTATTTGCTCAAGAAGCAGAACGTAAAATTCCAGTTCAATATGCTAATAAGAGTAATGCTAAATATGGAAATAGTCAGGGTGCATTTTTACCATTTAAGTTAAATTCAGCAGGAGTAATGCCAGTAATATTTGCATCTATATTATTAACTATTCCACAGATGATAGCAAAATTTATAAATAAACCAGGATTTAATGATTTTGTTGAAAAATTTTTAAATTATGAAAAACCAGTTGGTTTTATACTATATTTGTTATTAATATTTGGATTCTCATATATTTATACATTTATGCAAATAAGACCAAAAGAATTATCCGAGAACTTACAGAAAAATGGTGGATTTATTCCAGGAATAAGACCAGGTAATGAAACAACTGATTATATTAAAAAAGTTTTAGTTAGGGTTACAGTGATAGGTGCTTTATTCTTAATGATAATTGCAGCAATTCCAATTCTTTTTGGAAAGATATCAATATTCTCTAATACTAATGTAAGTATTGGTGGTACAGGATTATTAATTATAGTTGGTGTAGCACTTGAAGTTTACAGACAAATAGAAAGTACTTTAGTAAGCAGAAATTATAGAAAGAGGTAATGGCATGAAAAACTTAGTTTTAATTGCCCCTCCAGCTGCTGGGAAAGGAACTTTATCAAATTTATTATCTAAGGAATATAATATTCCGCATATATCTACTGGAGACTTGCTTAGAAAAAGGGCTAATGTCGATGATGAATTTGGTATTGAACTTTTATGTTTGTTACAAACTGGAGAATTAGTAAATGATGATATAGTATTGGATTTACTTAAGACAAGATTGTCTGATTCTGATTGTAAAAATGGGTATATACTAGACGGATATCCAAGAAATTTAAATCAAGCAAATCAACTCAATGATATTTTAAATGAAATAAATCTTTCAATAGATTATGTTATATATTTAGATATTAATAAAGAAATTGCTAAAGAAAGAATGCTTGGTAGGATTACTTGTCCAAAGTGTGGTGCTATATATAATAGAAATGACTCATCTAAATTGCCAAAGATTGATGGTGTTTGTGATGAATGTGATTCTAAGTTAAATGTAAGAACTGATGATAGTATTCAAGCATTTGAAAGAAGATTTGAGGAATTTATTAATCTTACATTACCAGTTGTAGATTTTTATAAAAATACTGGAAAATTAGTTAAAGTTGATGGTACAATGGATACAGATAAGATTTTAATAGAATTTTCTAATATGTTGAAAGGCGATTTATGATTAGTATAAAGAGTGATTGGGAAATTGAACTTATGAGAGAGGCATCTTTGATCGTTGCTAAAACTCATAAATATTTAATGCCTAAAATAAAACCTGGTATTACAACTCTTGAGTTGGATAGATTGGCTGAGGAATTTATATTAAATAATTCGGCAACGCCATCTTGTAAAAATTATAATGGATTTCCAGCAACTTTATGTATTTCTATAAATGATGAAGTTGTTCATGGTATTCCATCTAAGAGAAAGTTAAAGGATGGCGATATAGTATCTATTGATATATGTGCCTGTTATAAGGGTTATCATGGAGATTCAGCATGGACTTATAAAGTAGGAAATGTGAGTGAAGAGAAATCTTATCTTATGGAACACACAGAAAAAGCACTTTATGAGGGAATAGAACAAGTTAAACCTGGGAATAGGATTGGAGATATTTCCCACGCAATAGAAAGTTATGCAAATCGGTATAACTTAGGAGTTATTCGTGAACTTGTAGGTCATGGTGTTGGTAATAATTTACATGAAGATCCAGAAGTTCCAAATTATGGAAAGGCTGGTACAGGTCCAGTATTAAAACCAGGTATGGTTATAGCAATTGAACCTATGCTTAATTTAGGTTCTCCATTCATTGAAATTTTAGATGATGATTGGACTGTTGTTACAGAAGACTCATCTCCATCTGCTCATTTTGAACATACTGTACTTGTTACAGAAGATGGTTATGAGATATTAACTAAGAGGGTGATATAGTGGCTAACAAAGATACAATAGAACTTGATGGTAAGGTAACAGAAGTGTTGCCTGGTGGAAAGTATAAAGTTGAACTTGAGAATGGTCATACTGTAGTGGCTCATGTTTCTGGTAAAATTCGATTAAATTATATTCGCATTTTAGTAGGGGATACAGTAACCATTGAACTTTCACCATATGATTTAAAACATGGGCGTATAATTTTTAGGAAATAGAGGGAGGAAATATATGAAAATAAGACCGTCTGTTAAACCAATGTGTGACAAATGTAAAGTTATTAGAAGAAAAGGTAAAGTGCAAATTGTATGTAGCAATCCAAAGCACAAACAAAAACAAGGTTAAGGAGGTATTACAATGATTCGTATTAAAGGTGTCGATGTACCTGAAAATAAGTGTATATCAATTTCATTAACATATATATATGGTATTGGAAGAAAATTAGCAGAAAAAATTGCTACGGATGCTAAAATAGATCCTAGTAAAAAAACTTCAGATTTGACTGAAGATGAATTAACTAAAATACGTGATGAAATTTCAAAATATACTGTTGAGGGAGATTTGCGTAGAGAAGTTAGTTTGAATATTAAAACTAAACAAGAAATTGGTTCTTATCAAGGAAGCCGTTGGAAAAAAGGGTTACCTGTTAGAGGACAAAGAACTAGAAGTAATGCTAGAACTCGTAAGGGCAAAGGCAAAACAGTAGCTAATAAAAAGAAAGTAGGTTAGAATATGGCATATAAATCAAGAAAAAGAAAAGTTAAAAAGACTGTTGTAGAAGGTATCGCTCATATAAGTACCACTTTTAATAATACAATTGTTACTATTACTGATAAAGATGGTGGTGCAGTAGCTTGGGCATCTGCTGGTACAACTGGATTTAAGGGAAGTAAAAAAAGTACTCCATATGCAGCAGGAACAGCAGCAGAAGCAGCAGCAAAGGCAGCAATGGATTATGGTATGAAATCTGTTGTTGTATATGTTAAAGGTATGGGACCTGGTCGTGAAACAGCTATTCGTTCAATCCAAGCAGTTGGTATTGAAATAACACAAATTATAGATGTAACACCTGTTCCACATAATGGATGTCGTCCACCAAAACGTCCACGTGGCTAAAAAATGTAAGGAGGGATCATTTCAATGTTTAAATTTGAAAAACCAGACTATAAAGTAGTTGAATATGTAGAAAATAATAATTTTGGACAATTCGTATTAGAACCATTAGAAAGAGGATTTGGTAATACTTTAGGTAATGCTCTTAGGAGAATTATGTTATCTTCATTACCAGGTAATGCTATTACTAGTGTTTATATAGATGGCGTTGCTCATGAGTTTCAAAAAATTGATGGAGTTATCGAGGATGTTACAACAATAGTTTTAAACTTAAAAAGTATTGTTATTAAAAATCATTCAGACGATAACAGCAAGGTAATGCAATTACATGTATCTAAAGAAGGTGTAGTAACTGCTGCAGATATAGAGAAAGATCCTGATATTGAAATTATTAATCCTGATCAAGTTATTGCTACTTTGGCTAAGGGTGGAAAACTTGATATGGAAATGACAATTGGTTATGGAAAAGGTTATGTAAGATCTGATGAGAATAAAAAACTATTATCAGATGCAAAAGTTGGTACTATTGCAATTGACTCTTTATACTCTCCAATTGAAAGAATTAGTTATGAAGTAGAAAATGCACGTGTTGGACAGGATAATAATTATGATAAGTTGATTATGAATGTATGGACAAATGGTGCAATTAAACCAGAAGAAGCAATGTCATTATCTGCTAGAATATTAATAGAACATTTAAATATTATTACAGATTTGAATGAAATCTCTGATATAACTGGTATAATGACTGAAAAACAAGAAAATCCTCGTCAAAAGGCTCTTGAGACTTCAATTGATGATTTGGATTTATCTGTTAGGGCTTATAACTGTTTGAAAAGAGCAGGAGTTAATAATCTACAAGATTTAACTAATAAATCAGAAATGGAAATGATGAAAATTCGTAATTTAGGTAAGAAGTCTTTAAAAGAAGTAATTGATAAAATTAAAGAAATGGGACTTACATTCCGTAATGATGATTAAGAAGGAGGTAAATTATGGCTTATAGAAAATTAGGTTTAGATGAACAAGAAAGACATGCAATGCTTTCTAATCTTACAAGAGAGACATTTATGCATGGACGTATTGAAACAACTATCGATAGGGCTAAAGAAGCACGTAAATTTATCGATAAAATGATAACTTATGCTAAAAAGGGTACATTAGTATCTAGAAGGAAAATATTAGCATTTCTTTATAATGATAAAGAGGCAACTGCAAAAGTTTATGAGTATGCTAGTAAATATCAAGAACGTAATGGTGGTTATACTAGAATATTAAAACTTAAAGAAAGAAGAGGAGATAACGCTTTAGTTGTTATCCTAGAATTAGTTTAAAAGGATCATATGATTCTTTTTTTTATAGTAATTGTATTTGTAAATTTATTGTAAAATTTTATTTTATTTGAATATTAGGATTGTTTTAAAATGGTATACTAATTGCAGAAAGTAGGTAATTCTTATGTTTGAGGATAACTTTTATCCAATAGATTTTAATAAGTATAATCCAGATGCTGAAATTTATGATTCTGATCAAACTAAAGCTGGTGACTATTGGAAACTTATATATGCTGATGATAATGAAATTGATAAATTATTTACGTATTCAAATATTGCATTTGTTCTTCCAAAAATATCAAATAATGAACTAAGAACTAAGATTAAGAATAGATTACTACAATATATTTATAATACAAATACAATTTCATATTGCGCTATTAATATATATAGATCTAATTTATTAAGTAAAATTGAGATATCTAATATTTTCAAAAGCGATAAATTTAGAGCAGATGTTATGGAAAAAATTAGTGATAATGAAACCCTTGATATTCAAAATGTACGTAATATTATTGATATGCAATTTTATTTTGAAAATATTGATGATAAGGTTTCTAGCATTTCTTACATAATCGAACTTATTAGATCTAGAGAAAATCCTGGTGAGAATTTGATATATGTTTTAGAGGAAATTAAACATTGTAAAGAAAATGAGGTATATTCTTATTTATCATCAAAATATTATAATCAATTACCTGAATACTATAAAAACTATTTGAGGATTAAAGATAATCCTGCTTATTTATATGATAAAAGTTTAAAGTTCATTTCTCAAAATTCATGTATTGGTATAGATCCTAGTATAAGTATAGGTGTTGAAATCGAGGCAAATGGACATGTGCCGTATATTTTTAGTGATTTTTTATATAGTCAAAAAGATTTTTACAGGTATTTTAAAACTGATATGGATGCGACTGTACCTAATGGAATAGAGCTTATCAGCAGGCCCTTTAATGATAAAGTAGAAGATGTATCAAGATTTTGTGCTATATGTGAGACAATGCAAGAACTTGGATATTATTACGATGAAAATACTGCTAATGCTTCATTTCAAATTAATTTAGGGCTTGATTATTTGGATACTGCAAAATCTATACTTGTTTTTTATGAATTATTTGGTAATTGCGAAGAATTGTTATATTATATTTCAAACGAGGAAGGACAGATAATACGTAATCCTATTATGACTAGTAGATTTTCCCCTATTTCAAAAAACATTGGTACTAGAGTACTAGATGAAGGAATTTCTAGAAATTCTGTTATAGAAATGTTTAACGTTGATTTATCGTCTATGGATAATGAAATGGGTCTAAAATATAAGCGCGGTTCAATATGTTTACGTGGAACAAGTGATGAAGATTATAGGTTTGAAATAAGAATATCTAATTCAAATGTTGATTTTAAGAGTTGCATTGATAATATTAGATTGTATGGTAAGATGATGGAAATTGCTAAGAAAATTGCAGATATATTAAGAAAAGATTCAATTACAGAAGAAGAAGAGGAATTGTTAAATAAATATGTTGATTTGCAAGATAAGAGTTTAGATTTAAGTGATAAATTAATTTTATTAATGGATATGCTTTTTAGTGATAGTAGTATCAAAGATATTTATTATAATAGGTATGTTTCTACTTTGAAAAAGAAAAAGGAAACACAAACAAAAAATTACGATATTAATGTTGGGTGTGTAGAGTTTCAAGATTTATACGAGTCAAAATTTGAGCAAGATGGAAATATATCATATGACCCTGAAACAGGTATTTATGTTGAAGATGGTAGGATTTCATATATGAATATTGATCAAAGGAAAAAATAACTAATTCAAGGGATTTTGCTTTTTTGAATAATATTATAATATCTAAGTAAAATATAATTGTAATAATAATGTTTTTATAATTGAAATGAACGTGATTAGATGTCAAAAAAGGATGAGATAATAAGTGATTTAAGGGAAGAAATATCTAAATTAAAAATTAGATTGTATGTAACTGAATATGTTAATGATAAGTTTACAAGAGCACATGAGCAAAGTTTAAAAAGTGCTAGAGAAGATCCAATATTAACATTGCCTAGTGGGAAGCAAATTGCATTTAGGTCATTAACCCAAAAACAATTAGAATATTTAGAGAGTTTAGCACTTGAACTTAAATTAAAAGATACAAGCATTAAGCGTTAAAATATATTTTTATGATATAATTTTATTGGTGGTTATATGAAAGCATTAATAACTGGTATCACATCAGGTATAGGTCTTGATATAAGTAAAGTATTATCTGATATGGGATATGATATTATTGGAATATCTAAAGATAGTAAAAAATTAGAACAAATAAAAAATGAATATGGTTATACTGTTTATAAAGTTGATTTATCTAATCGTGATGAAGTTATTAACCTTTGTGATATTATTAAATCTATTGATATAGATGTATTTATAAATAATGCTGGTTTTGGTGATGTTGGATATTTTTCAGAAACTTCATTAGATAAAGAATTATCTATGATTGATGTTAATATAGTTGCTAATCATATATTACTTAAGTGTATCTTAAATAAGATGTTAGTTAGAAATAGTGGATATATATTAAATGTAAGTTCTTCTGCCTCTTTTATGCCTGGACCGTTTATGGCAACTTATTATGCAACTAAGGCATATGTTACTAGAATGACTGAGGCAATATATGAAGAAATAAGAAGATTAGGTAAAAGGGTTTATATAGGTGCATTATGTCCTGGACCAGTTGATACTAATTTTAATAATGTAGCAGGGGTTAAATTTTCAATATCTGGGTGTTCTAGTAGTTATGTTGCTAGATATGCAGTGGATAAAATGTTTAAGAATAAGTTAATTATTATACCCACATTTAAGATGAAGTTTGCATGTTTTATGTCTAAATTTATGCCTAGAAAAATATTACTTAAAATTACTTATAATATACAAAGAAAAAAGAAGAGTTAAAACTATTTTAATTTAAAGTAGTTTATAATATCTTCTTTTATATATTCTAAATCTAGATTTAATTGTTGTTTTAATATATTAGTTTTTCCGTGTTTTATATATTCATTATCTATTCCTGTTAGTCTTACTTTGTTAGATGCATTTTTATAATTAAAATACTCTAATATATTAGTACCTAAACTATTTGTTCTTATACTTGTTTCATATACATATATATTTTGTTTTGTTTTTATTAATTCTTTTAGTATTTCTTTATCAATTGGTTTTATGTATCTTGCATTTATAATATTTACTTTTTTATTTTTAAAAATATCATATAGTTTCGATACATCTGTTCCATAACTTATAATTGTATTTTTGCAAGTTTTTATTTTTTGTAAGTATTCCCAAGTTCCAACTTTTATTTCTTTTAAAGCACTTTTTTTAAATTCAATACACTCTTTTTCATATCTAATACAGAACGGATTTTCTTGTTTATAAAAACCAGTGTATAATAAATTTCTTATCTCTTCATTATCCTTACCCATACATATAACTAGATTTGGAATACTATTTAGAAAACTTATATCAAATATTCCATGATGTGTATCTCCATCTTCCCCAACTAAACCTGCTCTATCAATACCAATTATTACATGAGTATTCATTCTTGCTATATCATGATTTATATTATCATATGCCCTTTGTAGGAATGATGAATAAATGGGTAAGAATACTTTCTTTTTATTAAGTGCGATTGAACAGGCAAGTGTCGTTGCGAATGACTCAGTTATACCTGTATCTATACTTCTATTTGGAAAATCTTGAAATATTTTTTCTAATTTACTACCTTTAATCATTGCTGGTGTTATAGTTATTATACTTTTATCTTTTTTCATAAATTCATATACGGTATTACTTACAACTTCACTTAAACTCGTTAAATTTTCTTTTTTTAAACTTCCACTTTCTACATCAAAATTTCCAACACCATGCCAAGTACTACTATTAATTTCTGCTGGTTTATAACCTTTACCTTTTTTAGTTACTACATGTATAAGTATTGATTTTTTTGAATTTTTTGATTTTTTAAATGCTTTTATAAGTTCTTTTATGTTATGTCCATCAATGGGACCTATATAATCTATATCTAGATTTGTAAAAATATTATCGTTTATTTTTCTTTTAAATTTTTCTTTTATCTTAGACGAAAGATTATATATTTTAGTACCAATACTTGTTTTAATTAGTACACCTTTATAACCTTTTTTAGCTAAATCGTAGGAATTACTTATTCTTATTTTTTTTAGGAATTTACTTAATCCCCCTACATTTTTTGATATAGACATAGAATTGTCATTTAAAACAATTATTACTTTTGTATTCAAATTCTCAATATTATTAAGTGCTTCAAATGCAAGTCCACCAGTTAAGGAGCCATCACCAATGATTGCAATTACATCATTTTTTTCTTTATTTAAATCTCTTACATATGCAAATCCAAGTGCTGCTGCGATTGAAGTTGATGTGTGACCCGATTCAAATGGATCATGTATACTTTCATCTCTTTTTTGGAAGCCAGACATTCCACCGTATTGTCTTAATGTATTAAATTTATCTGCTCTTCCTGTTAGTATCTTATGTGTATATGATTGGTGACCAACATCAAATATAAATTTATCATATGGAGATGTAAAAACGTAATGCAAGGCTACAGTTAGTTCAACAACACCTAGATTACTAGCCAAATGACCTCCTGTTTTTGACACACTATTTATTATAAATTTTCTTATATCAGTACATAATTCATTTAACTCTTTTTCATTATATTTCTTTAAGAATCTAGGATCTTTAATTTCTTGTATTCTCATAAGTGACACCTTCTTTTAATATTATAACACATAAAATATTATATAAAATGATTAATATTTAGAAATTCTGTTCATTATATACATAGAATTAATATAAAGGAGGAATTATGTTTGGAAAGTTTACTGAAGAAGCACAAAAGGTATTAACTCTTAGTAGAAAAGAAATGTTGGACTTAAAACATAAGTTTATTGGTACAGAACATTTTTTACTTGCATTACTTAGTCAAAAGAAAATTTCGTTAACTTCTAGATTAAATGATTTTGGTCTTAATTATGAGGATTTTAGACGTGAACTTGTAAATATAATAGGAATTGGTGATAAAGTATCAGAATGGTATTTATATACTCCTCTTATGAAAAGAGTTATTGAATCAGCAATATTAGAAAGTAGAGATAATAATAATGGAATAGTGACACTTGAACATTTATTTAATTCTTTATTAGAAGAAGGTGAAGGTGTTGCAGTTAGAATAATTTATTCTCTCGGACTTGATTATGATGAATTATATAGTGTATTTATTGATGAAGATAATTTCTCTAACAGTAAATCAAAGAAACTTCTTATTGATGAGTTGGGTGTTGATTTAACTTCAAAGGCAAGTGAACTTGATCCAGTAATAGGAAGAGACGATGAATTAAGACGGGTTATTGAAGTACTTAGTAGAAGAAGTAAAAATAATCCAATATTAGTTGGAAAAGCAGGAGTAGGTAAAACTGCAATAGTTGAGGAACTTGCAAGGAAAATATCTTTGGGACAAGTGCCTAATAATCTAAAAGGTATGAGAGTTATATCTTTAGATATGGCTACTACTGTTGCAGGTACTAAATATAGAGGCGAGTTTGAAGAGAGAGTTAGAAAAATATTAAAGGAATTAGAGGAATGTAATGACATTATTTTATTTATAGATGAGATACATACTTTAGTAGGTGCTGGTGGTGCCGAAGGTGCAATTGATGCTTCTAATATATTTAAGCCAGCCCTTGCTAGAAATAAGTTTAAATGTATTGGTGCGACTACTATTGATGAATATAAACAATATATTGAAAGTGATTCTGCATTAGAGAGAAGATTTCAAAAAATAGAGGTAAATGAACCTGATACTAATACTATAAATGATATATTATCTAAACTTAAACCCTTATATGAAGATTATCATGGTGTTGTAATACCAGATGAAGTATTAAAAGAAATACCAGTTTTAACAAATAAGTATGTATATGATAGATTTGAACCAGATAAATCTCTTGATATACTTGATGAGGTATGTGTAAGAGTTAAACTTAAGGACACAACTAAATATAATAAAATAAATGAACTTGATTTTAAATTACATGATATTAGGAAATTAAAAACATCTGCAATATTAAATCAAGATTTTGAATCAGCAGTTAAAATAAGGGAAAAGGAATTTGAAATTATTTCTGAGATAAATAATTGTAATATGGAATATATTAAGAGCAAAAATAAATATATTGTAACTATCTCGGATGTCGCATTAGTTATTTCATCAAGAACAGGAATACCAATATATGATATTTTAAATGATAGTGTAAAATCGATTAGGGTTTTAAAAAATACTCTTTCTAAAAGTGTTTATGGTCAAGAAGAGATAATAGATAAATTAATTAAAGTTACAAAAAGAATAAAATTGGGATATAAACGTGAACAAAAACCGTATTCATTTTTATTTTGTGGCTCAACTGGAGTTGGTAAAACTTCTTTAGCAAAAATATTTGGTGAGCATATTGTTGGAAATAGTAATATTATTAAATTAGATATGAGTGAATATAAAGAGGAACACTCAGTAAGTAAAATCTTGGGTTCACCTCCAGGATATGTCGGTTATGAAGATAATAACTATCTGTTAGATGTTATAAGAGATAAACCATATTCACTTCTTATTGTGGATGAGATAGAAAGGGCACATCCTTCAGTACTAAATCTATTTTTTCAAATATTAGATGATGGTAAAATAAAAGATTCTAAGGGTAAACTTGTAAGGTTTGATAATGTAATAATAATAATGACAACTAATATAGGAAGTAGTGTTAATTGTGTTGGATTTAATAAAGAAACTGATGTTATTGTTATGAATACATTAAAAGAACATTTTAGTGTAGAATTTTTAAATAGAATAGATGAAACATTTGTATTTAATAAAATAAATAAAAAGAATATTGTTAAGATAATTAAATCTAAATTAGATGAGGTTTCTAAATTCTATAGTAATAAAATAAAAGTATCTTACAATGATGATGTTATTAATCAAATAATAGATATGAGTGAATATGAAGTATATGGTGCTAGAAAAATAGATAAGATAATTAAATTAAATGTTGAAGATATAATTATTGATTCAATAATTAATAAGAATAATGAAGTATTAATCGATAGAATATTTGTGTAAATTTTATGTAATTTAATATTATATTAGTTTATTATGATGTTATTCTTTGTTATACTTAACATAAGTGGTGATATTTATGGCAAATACAGTTCGTATTAATATGGAAGTTGGTAGAAAAATAAGGGAGTTATTAACCTTCTGTTATTCTAATGGTCTTAGTGTACCTAGTGAACTAAAACGTATTTATAATCCGAACCAAGAGTTTTTAGAAAGTGAACTTGAAGAATTATCTATATATATTACTGATAAGGGGTTGTCTCTTCAGATTGGAAATGTTAAATGTCAATATTCCAAAGGATTAGATAATTCTAAAATTCAATACATATTAAGTCAAATCCCAATTGCAAAAACTTTAGAAGTATCGTACTCTGAAATGGAATCTATTGATTTATCGAATTTGAAGAGGTTAGAATCATTATATATTAATAGTAATTTGTTATTAAAAAAGATTGAGGGTTTATCAACTCTAGGTGCACTTAAGCAATTTGAATTTTGTGGAAATAGTGCATATGATGATATTGATAAAATTGTAGACTTTTCGACAAAACTATCTTCTAATATGGCATTTGTTAGTATTGATTCATTGTATTATCCAAAATTCAATAATCTAAATACATATTTATCTAATATTGAATTTTGTGAATCGGTTGGATCTTTTGAGACACAGATGTTGCGATATCCTGGTGGTATCCTATCTGATATTTATGGAAAAGCTATGGAATATAATAAGTATATTATGGATAATGATACCCCAGAACAAAAATTTGCTATTTTTTATGCTTTATTAATTAACGACATTTATTATGATTATGATTATTTGAAAAAAAGGGAAGCCCACTTAAAATCTTCGGGTTTAAAGGGCGGTAGAAACGGTCTGTATAATGGATTCAGATTTAAAAAAACTGTTTGTGAGGGATATGTTCACATGTTGCAGTTACTTTTAAATATGAATAGTATTAGATCTTATGACGTTCACTGTGTTGCTGGTTCTTTAGAGGAAAGACAAAAAGGTGTTGTTAATCATTCAATTATAGCAGTTGATTTAGGATATGGCATGCAATATAGTGATATTACATTTGATTCAGAAAATATACATATGGGTAAGAATGTTGAATATTTTTTGTTGTGTAGAAATGATATGAATAAGACTCATATAGTTGATTTAAAATTACCAAGTGTTGATTCTAATTCTAGTATTTCTGATAAAAAAAGAACAGAATTGTTTAGTTTTGCAAGCGAAAGAATTAAGGAAGTAAATATGTTAGTTAATATTGAGAAAGAAATTCAAGAAAAATTTGGAAAAAGGTTTAATTTAAATAATATTGATGATTTATATAAGGCAAAGGGATATCTTATTAGGATTGGAAAATTAAGTGTTTTTGATTCACAAAGTAAAAAATTAGAGTTAACTTTGGCTAGTTCAAGTAAAACTACTAATGAAACTTATGGTAATGGTAAGTGCAATGAAGAATTACCAGATCTGGTAAAATATGGGGAATATGAATTACCAGATCGTTTTTTTGGTAATAATAAGAATTATTATGGTAAAGATGAATATAATGAAACTGTAGAGGAAATTGATATACCAGATCGGAGAATTAGGTAGTTGTTAATATTGTAATTATGGTTGATTTGTGTAGTATTAACAAATATGATATAATCTTATAAAGAAGGTGTCTTTATGAGTAGTAGTTTTAATAAAGATTCTTTAGAACCTGAAATTAGGCAGTTACGTTTATATAGAGAAAGGTTAGTTTCTTATATAGATAGTAGACCTTTTGTTAATGTACGAGATTTAGAATTATATAGGGATATGCAAGATAATATGTTGAAATATAGGATACAGGATCTTATTTGTAAAATATTTGATACTAAGAATAAATAATCTAATATAAATAAAAATATATTAGATTTTTTTTTAATATGGTATAATGTTTGTGGTGATATTTATGAATGTTAGAACAAGATTTGCACCTAGTCCAACTGGATTTATGCATATAGGAAATTTACGTACTGCAATATTTGAGTATTTAGTTGCTAAACATAATGATGGTAAATTTATATTAAGAATAGAAGATACTGATCAAACTAGAAAAGTAGATGGTGCGGTTGATTTTATATATGATACCTTAAAATTATGTAATATAGATATTGATGAAGGCCCAAAAGTACCAGGGAATAGTGGACCATATATTCAAAGTGAAAGAAAAGATATTTATAAAAAATATGCTTTGGATTTAGTTGAAAAGGGTATGGCATATTATTGTTTTTGCACTGAAGAAGAGTTAGAAGAACTTAGAGAGTTCTATAATAATAAGAAGAAACCATTTTTATATGATGGAAGATGTAGTAGATTATCTAAAGAAGAAATAGATGAAAAACTTAAATTAGGTGTTCCATATGTAATTAGACAGAAGATGCCTAAATATGGTGAAACTGAAATTGAAGATGTAGTATATGGAAAAATAAAGATTGATAACTCAATATTAGATGATCAGATTTTACTTAAGAGCGATGGTTTTCCAACTTATAATTTTGCTAATGTAATAGATGATCATTTAATGGGGATTACACATGTTATTCGTGGTAAGGAATACTTAGATCAAACCGCTAAATATAACTTGTTATATGATGCCTTTGGTTGGGAAAAACCAACATATATTCATGTTGCTATGGTATTAGGCGAAGACGGACAAAAACTATCTAAAAGAAATGGGGATGCCTCATTTATGGATTTATATAATGATGGCTATTTACCTCATGCAATTGTTAATTATTTAGTACTTTTAGGGTGGAGTCCTGATTCTAATGATGAGATTTTTACAATGGATGAATTAATAGAAAAATTTGATGAAACTAGAATTAGTAAATCTTCTAGTCAATATGATGTTAAAAAACTTAATTGGTTTAATGCACATTATATAAAACAATTATCTTTAGAGGAGTTACTTAATATAACTGTTCCACATTTGTCTTCTTCTTATGATTTATCAAATAAATCAGATGAATGGGTAGAAAGATTAGTAAGTATATATCAAAACCATTTATCATATGGAAAAGAAATAGTAGAACTTACGGAAATGTTTTTTAAAGATGAAATTTGTTTAGATGATGAATGTAAAACTTTTATGGAACAAGATGGGGTATCTAATACAATTAATGTTTTTAAAGATGAAATATCATCTATAACTGATTGGAATGTTGAAAATATAAGTAATGCGATTAATAATACTAAAGAAAAGAGTGGATCTAAGGGTAAGATGCTATATATGCCTATTAGAATAAAGGTAAGTGGTGTAATGCATGGTCCAGAACTTCCTGATACAATTTATTTATTAGGAAAAGAGAAAATATTAGAAAGGCTGGGATAATTTATGGAAAAAGATAAATATATGCAAAATAGTGCAATATTAAGAGAGGAAAGTTATAATGATAAGGCGAGTTTGCTTTTATAGATTTAGATGATTCTAAACTTCATTATGAGTTTTCTAAAAGTAGTGAACCAGTATATTTAAGAACTAATTCTAATAATGTATTTAAAGCAATTTCTGAGGTTATAAATATCAATTTGATTGAAATGTATGGAATGATATATAATACATGTACTTCTATATTACAAGAGAATAGTAAGAACAAAACTGGTGAGCATCCATTTAAAAAATAGATTACTTTTTTAGATTACAAATATGTAATCTTTTTTTTCATATAATTAATATATATGTGTTATAATTGTTGTAGGAGGCATGTTATGAAAATATATAATACTTTAACAAAAAAACTAGAGAAATTTATACCGCATGAAGAAGGTGTTGTTAAATTATATACATGTGGTCCTACTGTATATGATTTTGCACATATAGGTAATTTGCGAACATATATATTTGAAGATATTTTGGAAAAATCATTAATTTTTGAAGGATATAAAGTTAGTCGTGTTATGAATATAACTGATGTTGGGCATTTAGTTGGAGATGCTGATAGTGCTGATGCTGATGATAAGATGAGTAAAAGTGCTAAAGAGAAAAATAAATCTGTTATGGAGATAGCTGAATTTTACACTGATGCATTTTTTGAAGATTTAAAGAAGCTAAATATAAAGAAACCAAGTATTGTTTCTAAGGCAACCGATAATATTGATATGTATATAAAGATAATTGAGGTTTTACTATCTAAGGATATTGCATATCAATCTTCAAATGGGAATATTTATTTTGATATAACTAAAGCAAATAATTATTATGAATTATCAGGTAAAAATGCTGTTGATTTGAAAGTTGCAGTTAGGGACGAAGTTTCTAAGGATGATGGCAAAAGAAATGCTTTTGATTTTGGATTATGGTTTGTATCATCTAAATTTGAAAACCATTTGCTTCAATGGGATTCGCCATGGGGAAGAGGTTATCCAGGATGGCATATAGAGTGTACTGGTATCGCTATAAATAATTTAGGTGAATATTTAGATATCCACTGTGGGGCTGTGGATAACGTTTTTCCACATCATACGAATGAGATTGCACAATCTGAGGCATATCTTGGCCATAAGTGGTGTAATTACTGGATGCATGGTGAGTTTTTAAATGATTTAACTGGTAAAATGAGTAAATCTAAGGGTGAATTTTTAACGTTAAATTTACTTATTGAAAAGGGTTATGATCCTATTGTTTATCGTTTCTTTTGTTTAAATAGTCATTATAGAAAACAATTAGTTTTCTCTTATGAAGCACTTGATAAGGCAAAAGATGTGTATAACTCTTTGAAAGGTAAGATTAAATCATTAGTTGTTAACAAGAAGGATGTTGATAACTCCGTTCTTAACCTATATATTGATAAGTTTAAAGACACAATAGGTGAAGATTTAAATACTGCAAATGCTATTACACTTATTTATGATGTTTTAAAATTAGATGCATCTTCTTCAACTAAATTAGAAATTATAAAAAAATATGATGAGGTATTATCTCTTAATCTTTTGTCCTTTAATTCTATAGATATTCCTAGTGAAATATTTGATTTGGCAGAACAGAGAAAAAATTATAAAGTTAATCATGATTATAATTCAGCAGATATGATTAGAAATAAAATAAGAGAAAAGGGATATGATATAAAAGATACAAGAGATGGATATAATATAATAAAGTTAGGAGAATAAATGTGGATTTAATAATAATATTAATATCAATTTCAATTGCCTTAGGGGCACAGTTAATAATAAGTTCTACCTATTCAAAGTATAAAAAGATAGGTGCCAAAAATGGACTTACTGGGTTTGAGGCAGCTAGGATAATTCTTGATAAGAATGGGTTATCAGATGTGCATATTGTTGAAATAAATGGTGCACTTACTGATCATTATGATCCAAGACATAAAGTAGTTAGGTTATCTACTGATATATTTCATGGGGATTCTTTAGCGTCTTTGGCAGTTGCTGCTCATGAGTGCGGTCATGCAATACAAGATAAAGAAAATTATTTTTTCCTTAAAGTTAGGAGCATGTTTGTACCAGTTGTAAATATTGCTTCAAAACTTAGTTATTTTGCAATATTATTTGGATTAATAATTGGATTAACAGATTTAATATATTTAGGTGTTGCAGCACTTTTAATAATTCTTTTATTTGAACTTATTACTTTGCCTGTTGAGTATAATGCCTCTAGTCGTGCTAGAAGTTGTTTGTTACAGGAAGCAATTGTAGATGAAAAAGAAGTTAGGGGTGCAAAAAGTGTACTTAATGCAGCAGCACTTACATATGTTGCAAGTGTTTTAACTTCGGTTTTGCAAGTGGTTAGGTTATTACTTATTGCAAATAGTAGAAATAGAGATTAGTTATAATTGTAAAACAAAAATTAATTTGTTATAATTATTGTAGAAAGGGATGATTATATGAAACTTAACGTTCGTGGTGATAAGGTAGAAATTACACAAGCAATACAAGATTACTTGACAAATAAGTTATCAAAACTAAATAAATATTTTGCTAATTCAGATGAAATTACAGCAAAAGTTGTTATTAGAGTAAGAGGACATGTACAAATTGTTGAGGTTACAATTAATACTGGTTCATTTGTATTACGTTGTGAACAAGAACATGAAGATTTATATGCTGCTATTGATTTAATTGTAGATAAATTGGAAAGACAAGTAAGAAAGAATAAAACTCGTATTCTTTCTAAACAATCTAAAGAAAGTGTTGTATCATTTGAATTTCCAGTTGAGGATTTTGAAGAAGAAGAATTAAAAATAATAAGAAGAAAAAAAGTTGATATGAAGCCAATGAGTGAAGAAGAGGCAATGTTACAACTTGATTTATTAGGACATGATTTCTTTGTATTTTATAATATAGAAACAGATAGTACTTGTATTATATATAAAAGAAAAGATGGAAATTATGGTTTAATAGATACAAAATAGCAGACGTAAGTCTGTTTTTCTTTTAAAATATATATCTTTTTTTCTTTTAATTTGGTAAAATAATAGTTATGGAGGTACAAGATGAAAATATTAAAAAGTATATTTGACCATGAATATAAAGAATTGAAAAAATTTGAAAGTATTGCTGATAAAATAGAATCCTTAGATAGTGAATATAGTTCTATGAGTGATAGTGATCTTAAAAATAAAACAAGCGAGTTTAAAGAAAGATTATCTAATGGTGAAACATTAGAAGATATTTGTGTTGAAGCATTTGCTACTGTTAGAGAAGCAGCTTATCGTGTTATTGGGGAAAAACCATATAGAGTTCAAATATTAGGTGGGCTTGCAATTCATTTTGGAAATATTGCAGAGATGAAAACTGGTGAGGGTAAGACTTTAACATCTACTATGCCAGCATATTTAAATGCACTATCTGGATTAGGCGTTCATATAATTACAGTTAATGATTACTTAGCAGGTCGTGATTCTTCTTGGATGGGAAAAATTTATGAATTTTTGGGCCTTACTGTTGGTTTTAATACAAGAGATTTAACTCCTAAGGAAAAACAAGATGCATATAATTCAGATATTCTATATACTACTAATAATGAACTTGGCTTTGATTATTTACGTGATAATATGGTTGTAAAATCAGAATCACGTGTACAACGTCCATTTAATTATGCGATTATTGATGAAGTTGACTCTGTATTAATTGATGAGGCAAGAACCCCATTAATCATTTCTGGTGGTGCGATTAAAACTGCTAATCTTTATACAGGTGCAGATACTTTTGTTAAAAAATTAAAATTAGATGAGGATTATACAATTGATGAGAAGATGAATACTGCAACATTAACTGATAATGGTGTTTTAAAGGCAGAAAAAGAATTTAATGTATCAAATTTATATAATATAGAAAATACAACTTTAGTTCATCATATTAACCAAGCATTACGTGCTAATTACTGTATGAAAAATGAAGTAGATTATATAATTCAGGATGGGGAAATTGTAATAGTTGATCCATTTACTGGACGTCTTATGAAGGGGCGTGCATATTCAGATGGGCTTCATCAGGCAATTGAGGCAAAAGAAGGAGTTAAAATTAATCAAGAAACTGTAACTCTAGCAACTATTACATTCCAAAACTTATTTAGAATGTACAAAAAGTTATCTGGTATGACAGGTACTGCTAAAACTGAAGAAGAGGAATTTAGAAACATATATAATATGTATGTTATTTCTATTCCTACTAATAGACCAGTAGTGAGAGAAGATTTAGTTGATTTAGTTTATGCAACTAAGGAATATAAGTTTAATGCTATAGTTAGAGAAATAAAGGAAAGAAAAAAGATAGGTCAACCAGTACTTGTTGGTACAGTTGCAATTGAGACAAGTGAACTTATTAGTAAAATGCTTACAAAAGCAGGAATTAAACACGAAGTATTAAATGCTAAAAACCATGCTAGAGAAGCCGAAATAATAGCAAAAGCAGGCCAAAAGGGATCTGTTACAATTGCTACTAATATGGCTGGTCGTGGTACAGATATAAAACTAGGTGAAGGGGTTAAAGAATTAGGTGGACTATGTATTATAGGTACTGAACGTCATGAATCTAGACGTATAGATAATCAGTTACGTGGACGTGCTGGTCGTCAAGGTGATCCGGGTTTTTCTCAATTCTATGTTTCACTTGAAGATGATTTAATGGTTAGAACTGGAGTAGATAGAGTTAAAGGAATGTTACAATCTCTTGGTGTAGATGGTGATACTCCTCTTAGAATGAAAACATTTGCAAGGTCAATAGAAAGTGCCCAAAAACGTATGGAGGGTAATAACTTTGATATGCGTAAGACACTCTTACAATATGATGATGTTATGAATCAACAACGTGAGATTATGTATGAAAGACGTAATGAAATATTAGATAATGAATCAATTCATGAAAATGTAATTAAAACATTTAACTCTTATATTAAAACATTAGTTGAGGGTCATATAATGCCAGAAGGGTACTTAACTGATAATGATTATTCTGAGATAGTTGAAAATGCAAATGAAAATTTATTTACTAAATCAAAAATCTCAGTTGAAGATATTAAATCAAAGTCTACTGATGAAGTAATAGAAAAAATGGTTACAATATGCACTAACCAATATGATGATAAGTTTAAAGATATTCCAGAAGAAGTGAGAAATGATTTTGAAAAAGCCATTAGTTTAAGGGTTATAGATACTCATTGGATGGAAAATATTAATACTATGTCTCATTTAAGAGAAGGTATTGGATTAAGAGGTTATGCACAGGAAAACCCTTTGCAGGCATATACTAAAGAAGGATTTGAAATGTTTGATAGAATGCTTGATAATATTGATAAGGATATAACAACATATTTATCTAGATCTGAAGTAAAACAAAATTTAGAAAGAGAAGAAGTTGTAAAATCTAATACAATTAGAACAAATGATACAGACACCTCTAAGTCAAAAAGAGAACCTAAAAGAACAGAAAAAATAGGTAGAAATGATCCATGTCCTTGTGGTAGTGGGAAAAAGTACAAGCAATGTTGCGGGAAATGAGATAAATAAAGGGTTTGCTAGACTCACGCAAAGTTAAAAAATGTTAACAAATTCATATTTGTTTGCAAATAATTAAAAAATATGACTTAAATGCTTTAAAAATAAAGGATGTAAACAGAAAAAATATATGAACATCCTTTTAAATTTCAAGAAAGTGAGGTAATATCTATTGAAAAAAGGTGAAGTAACAGCAGAAATAATTGTAAAAGAAAATAAAGTAGGAATTTTAAGAGTAGGTAATGTTAATTATATTTCATAACAGACTTGGCTAAGTATCAAAATTCTAGTGATCCATCTTTTACAGTAAAGAATTGGTTAAGAAGAATTACAACTATTGATTACATTGGTTTATGGGAAGAAATTCATAATCCTGATTTTAATTTGGTCGAATTCGACCAAATTAAAACTGAGTATGGTAGAAACTCCTTTGCAATGTCTCCATCTCAATGGATTAAAAGAACTAATGCAATAGGTATTATCTCTAAGGGCGGAAAGTATAGTATTGGAACTTTTGCTCATCCAGACATTGCCTTTGAATTTGCTAGTTGGTTATCTCCAGAGTTCAAATTATATTTAATAACTGAATTTGAAAGATTAAAAAATAATGAAGCATATCAAGAAAAAATAGATTGGCAAGCTAATAGAATACTTTCAAAGTTAAATTATGTAGTTCACACTGATGCAGTAAAAACTTATATAGTTCCAACTCTTACAGAAGCACAAAAGAAATTTGTATATGCTGAAGAAGCAGATGTTTTAAATGTAGCATTATTTGGTATGACAGCTAAAGAATGGAGAGATAATAATCCAAAGCTTGCAAAAGAGGGGAATATGAGAGATTATACTGATTTATTACATTTAGTAATATTAAATAATCTTCAAAACACAAATGCTGAATTGATTGAAGAAAAAGTACCTCAAAACGAAAGACTAATTAGGCTTAATAATTCCGCAAGAAGACAAATGAAAGTATTAAAAGACAATAAGAATATCAAAGAATTAGAATTATTACAAAAACAAGTTAATGAAGAAAAAGAATTATTAATTGATTAAAATAGAGAGTGTTAACAGATAATGTTAATGCTCTTTTGTTTTATATAGAAAAGGAAAGGATGATTATATGAGAAGAGTAAATGTAAGAAAAAGAGGAAAGGTTTATCAATATCAATTTGAGATTGGAACTATTAATGGTAAAAGGAAGTTTATTAAATAAGTCAGGATTTAAAACTCAGAATGAAGCATATGCAGCTGGTCAAATTGCATATGAAAAATATATAAATGGAGGTGTAACATTTAAACAATCTCAAATGTTATATTCCGATTATTTAGATTATTGGATGAAGGAGTATTTTGAAATTAATTATAAATATACAACAGCCAAAAGGTATTCTGAAGCATTTGAAACTATAAAAAAAGAAATGGGTAAATATAAACTAGCATATCTAACTCCTTATGTTCTAAATCAAGCACTACTTAGAATCGCTCAAAGGGTAAATTAAAAAGATGCATTGAGAAATTATCAAAAGGTAATTAGGAGTTCACTCAGAGATGCTGCTTATTATTTTGGTTTTATTGAAAATAATCCTGCAGCTGATTTACAGTTACCAAGATTCTATTCTTTTAAGGTAAAAAAAATAATGTAAAACATATCTATAATCAAGAGGAAATTGATAATATTCTATTAAGATTCAAAAATAACTATACTTTTACTTGTGCATTTCTAACTGCTTGTTATACAGGAATGAGAACAGGGGAAGTATTAGCTTTGACTTGGGATGATATAGATTTAGAAAAACAAATAATAAAAGTTAATAAAACAGTATATGCAAAGAAAAGCGATGAAACTGGTAGATGGTATTTAGGTAAAACTAAAACAATAAATTCAAATAGAGAAATATATATTAGTGATACATTATTAAGAGCTTTTCAAAAATATAAGGAAAGACAAGAAAAATTGAAAAAATTTTATGGAAGAAATTATCACTATTATCACTTAGAACAAGTTAAAAATGAATTTGGAAAAGTGATAGAAGAAAGAATAGTGGAAACTACTAGAAAATCCAAATTAATTGAGCCATTAAATTTAATTTTTACTAGAGATAATGGTTTTTATATGGGAACCGATATAATAAGATATCCTTACAAAGTTATTCATAATGAATTAGAAATTATTAATTGTAGATTCTATGATTTACGAGGAAGTTATGCTACAAAAAGTTTAAGAAATGGTGTAGAAATAAAAGATGTGGCTGGAATATTAGGTCACAGTAATATTGAAACTACAGAAAACTATTATATTTTTAGTTCAGCAGATAATAAAAAAGAAGCAACAAAAACTTTAGAGAGTTCTATACAATCAGAGGTAATTGATGACATTATAAATAATATCTAAATTTAAAATTAAACACCATTGACAAACACTACCGGTAACGGTATAATATATATAGGAGGAATAGTTATGGAATATATGACTACAAAAGATGCTGTAAAAAAATGGAATATTAGTGAACGCAGAATCAGGCAATTGCTCCAGGAAGGAAGAATCGATGGTGCAATGAAAGTAGGTAATACTTGGAATATACCAGTTAATGCTAATAAACCTGCTGACAAGAGAAATGTAAAATTAGAAAAATGTAATTATATTATAAATTTAGATGAAGAATATTTCGATGAAGTTGATAAATTAAAGGAAAAGTTAGATAGTAAAAGACCATTACCAAATGCTACATTAAAATCTTTAAAGGAAGCGATTAATCTTGAATGGACTTATAATAGCAATGGCATAGAGGGAAATACCTTAACGCTTAGAGAAACCCAAGTTGTATTAGAAGGTATTACGGTTGGTGGAAAATCTATAAAAGAACATTTGGAAGCTATTAATCATGAAAAGGCAATATTATATTTAGATGATCTGGTAAATGATTCTAATCCAATTACTGAGTGGAATATCAAAAGTATTCATCAATTAGTTTTAAAGGAAATAGATGATGAAAATGCGGGAAAGTATCGTAGAGAAAATGTAACTATTAAAGGAGCAACTCATATTCCACCAGATTATCTTGTTGTTCCAGAATTAATGGGACAATTAATTATTAATTATAATGGTTGGAAAGAGCATCATCCAATAATAAGAGCAGCCTTATTACATGGTGAACTTGTTAAAATACATCCATTTGTAGATGGCAATGGAAGAACATCAAGGTTACTTATGAATCTTGATTTAATGAATAACGGATATGTTCCTTTAATTATAAAAAAAGAAAATAGATTAAAATATTATGAGGCACTAGATAAAGCACATACAACTAATGATTACACTGATTTTGTTAAGTTGGTTGTGCAGGCAGAAATAGATATGCTAAATAAATATTTAGCACTGATATAGGAATTTTGGAGGTATAAAATATGAAAAAAGATGTTTCAAATTTGAAAAAAGCATCGATTATACTATATTAATAACAATAATACTTTCTATTGAAAAAATGAACAATTTTTGGTGGATAGCTATAGTTTTAACAATTATAGGTGCTATTATAGATGCTTATTATTTGGCACTAGAAAAAATATATGTTAATAAATATAATGATTTTATCAGTAATTTGAATTTTAATAATAATGTATCATATATAAGTTTAGTAAACAAATGTAGACATTGTCTACGTACTATGAATACTTATAGTACTAATAATACCATAAATAATATATGTGCCAAAGATACTTTGTGCTGTGTTTATTGAAATAACGATAATACTATATGTACTATAAATACTCATAATACTAGAAATGCTTAAAACTATAATAGAGTTGATTCAAAAAAAGATAATATGGGGCTTACAACGTGTCTTGGTTAACCGAAATGACACGGATTAGAAAAAACGATAATTTACTTTATTTTAAAGGAATTATTGAAAAAACAAAGGATTAGTAAATTCCATAAATGAAGATAAATATAAAGAAAATTATAGATATTTAGGATCTACATGGATGATGTACATCTAACTAAAGAAAGTCATAAGAAATTAGTTGAATTATTAGAAAATAAAACAAATTTATGAATAGTAATTGACAGAAATCCAAAAGAAATTTTGTTTTTTTGTAGTCTAATTATATAGAGGGTGGTCAACAAGTAGTAACTTTTTGAATTGGAGAGTTGTAGGGTTACTTTGAAATCCTAACAAATGGCAATATAGTGTTTAACTTTAGAAGAGGTGATTTTGAATGTTAATTATAAATAGATTAAAGAATCCTAAACAATATGAACCTGAACAAATGCCAAAGTTTCAACATCGATTATCCAGAATAGCGTGGTTAAAAAGACAAAGGAGGAAGCTTGCTTTGTCTGATATTAAGAGTGTTAGTATTCAGATTCGTGATATTGAACAAATGATTTGTTCGAAAAATTCATTATTGGTGGCTTTGTATACAAGATTATATAAAAAGTTACATTTAGATTATGTTTGTGATACTGATAATTATGTAAATATTCGCAAATGTAAAAAGAATGAACCACTAATTTTTGCATTGATAAATGAAGATTGGATATTAAAACCTCAGGAATTTGAGGGAAAAACGTTTAGAGAATTAAAAGATTTGCAAGACCAAATCCAACAACAAATTGATATACAATTAATCAAAAGAGATCCACAAGTTACAGATGAAAGATTAAAATTACTAAGATATAAAGTAGATTGTTTGTGGAGGTTAATATGCCAAATGGATAGACAATCCGTTTTTAATGGTGTAGGTGTAAAATATATAGTAAAGAAAATTTAGAATTGTTTAAAGATTTGAAACAAGTGATAATAGTGGAAAAAATAAAACCTGGTGTAGGCGTAGGTGTAATGGTTTTGAGGGATAATAAAATATTATTAGGTTTGAAAAAACCTGATAAGGTAAAAGTAAGTACTGAGCTTAGGGGTGAGGGCACTTGGACTATGCCTGATGGTAAAGTAGAGTTTATGGAAACTTTAGTTGATGCGGCTAAAAGAGAATTAAAGGGGGGAAACAGATTTAACTGCCACTTCTTTGGACTTATTATGTATATCAGATGATATGACAGATACTGCACACTATGTAACAGTCAGTTTTATTGTTAAAGAATATACTGGCGAGCCAAGAACAATGGAGCCTGAAACTATTCTTGAATGGAAATGGTTTGACTTAGATAATTTACCTAGTAATCTATATAGTGCTAGTGGAAAATGCATAGAAAAATATAAAAGTGGAATTATTTATCAATAATTTAGTAAATATTAACATAAAATTTCAATAATATAATATATTATATTTAGTATTGCATTTTTTTTGATAATGTGGTATATTATTTCTCGTACAAAAAAGGGGGGGAAATTTTTTATGGTTAAATATGAGATAAATGGTAGTATGAGTATTAGTAAGGAACTTATAAAAGATAAAACAATAGTGTCAATATGTTCAGGTGATGAAATTAAAGCTACACTAGAACTAGGTAGTCAAGATTACTATAGTTTTGCTATAAGGTCTAATGATAACTATATTGTTATTTATTCTAAATCAGGAGTAATAAGTAATGCTTCTTCAAGTATAAAGGCTGTTTATGACAGAAATAATAATAATATTGTAGATATATCTAATGATAATGTAAGATCAATATTTGAAAATATGTTTATTACTAGAAAAACTTTTTTCCAAGGTGTAGTAATAGCGTATATTAATATGGATTATTTGGGTATTGCTGATAGTGAAAGTGTAACTGATTTTGAAAAATACATTACTTGTTGTAATGATGAAATTTCACGTGATGAAGTAGTTTCATATATTCTTAAACTATATCCTTCATTAGAAAAATTTATAGGCATTACACAAAGTTCTGAAATGGAATATAAAAATATGGTTAAAGAAATTGGAAGTAATATGTTATCATTTAATGCATTACCACAGGTAGTTAATTCAGACTTAGTTCGAAAAAACAGTGGTGATTATCAATATTCTAAGAAAGGGCAGTAAAGCCTTTTTTGTTTGCTTTTAAAATGTTATAATAATATGGGTGAATTTTATGGAACAAAAAGAATTAAAATTGAAATTAGAGGAGATATTATCTGGTATAAATGAGATTTGGGGGTTACTTTGACTTTGAATCAAAGAAAAAGTTAAGTATTACTTTAGAACAAGAGATTAATTCTTCTAATTTTTGGTCGGATACTTCTAGTGCTGAGCAAGTTGTAAAAAAGTTTAATTCTATAAAGAATGATATTTGTTTTATAGAAAATTTAAGAAGGAGAGTAACTGATAATCTTGAAATTCTAAATGATGTTGAAATGTTAGATTTTTGTTGTGAAGAATTAATTAGTATTTCAAAGGATTATGAGGAACTTAGATTATCTTCTTTATTAAATGGTGAGTATGATGATAATAATTGTATTATAGATATTCATGCAGGAGCAGGTGGTACAGAGTCTTGTGATTGGGTTATGATGCTTTATCGTATGTATGAAAGATATGCTAGTGATAATGGATTTAAATTTGAGTGCTTAGATATTTTGTCTGGTGATGAAGCGGGTTATAAAAGTGTATCATTTATGATAAAGGGCAAAAATGCTTATGGTTATTTACAGGCAGAAAAAGGCGTTCATAGGCTTATTAGAATTTCTCCATTTGATTCTAATTCTAGACGCCATACTTCTTTTGCATCTGTTGATGTAATACCAGAGTTTGATAATAATATAAACATTTCAATTAAGGAAGAAGACTTAAAAATAGATGTTTATAGAAGTAGTGGTGCAGGTGGACAATCAGTAAATACAACAGATTCTGCTGTTAGAATTACACATATACCAACTAATACTGTTGTTACTTGTCAAAATGAAAGAAGCCAAATTAAAAATAAAGAAAAAGCACTTAGTGTTTTAAAAAGTAAACTATATAAACTAGAACTTGAAAATAATGAACAAAAATTAAAAAATATACAGGGAGATAAGAAAGAGATAAATTTTGGATCACAGATTAGAACTTATACACTTCACCCATATTCTTTAGTAAAAGATCATAGAACAAATTATGAGGATGCTAATGTTATAAAAGTGTTAGATGGAAACATAAATAAATTTATAGAGGAGTATCTAAAGTTAAAACTTGTTAATAATTAGATTAAATCTTACATTTTAACCATATTTTGCCAAAAAACGTAAATTTTTTCTTGCAATATTTATTAGTTTATGATATTATATAAACGTTTTTTTAAGGGGGTTAAAATGAAAAAAGAATTGTTAGAATTATTTAGGGAAAGATTGTTAAAAATAAGTGATTATGGAGAGCAAATTGATATTTTAGAATATTTTTCATGTATTGCAGATTTTGATAGAAAAGTAGGTTATTATAAATGGCTATCTTCTGTATTACCTAGTTGTTATCATGATTTGACTATTGCAGATTTTATAAGTTTAGATAGAAAAAAATTAAAAAAGGCTATTGGAAAAAGATTTTGTCGTGTTAAAAAATATCGTAGGCTTGGAAAATTGGCTTTGTCATCTATATATTCTGTTGAAAGTATGGAATCTAGATTTGATAATCAATTTAAAATATTAGAAAATGTTAATTTAGGCACTGGGGCATTTGCTGATTGTGTTTTGGAATATATGTCACGTGGAGATAAATTCTTTGATGCAGGAGTAGCATTATTTCATGATGATGATGATGTTCAAAAAGCCGCTAAACAATACAGAAATAATAGACACTAAAAATAGTTTCTTTTTTTTTGTAAAAATGTTATACTTATAGATAGGAGATGGTACAATGAAAAATAAAAAGGGTTTTACTTTGATTGAATTAATGGCTGTAATAATAATACTTGCTATAATACTTGCTATTGTTGTACCTAAAGTATTTAAATCTATAGATGAATCAAAGAAACGTGCATGTAATGTTCAGATGAATAATATTACAGATGCTGCAGCAACATATTTTACTAAATATAGATATAATGATGCTGATAGTGGTATTACTTATGATGAAGAGGCTAAAAGTGCCGATGGAACAGATATAACACTTGTTAAATTAGTTGATTCTTCATTGCTAAAGGGTACTATAAGTAATCCTGTTACTGATAAAGAGTTGAACCCAGTAAATACAAAAATAAATATTAAAAATGTAGATGAAGTATTTACTTATACAATATTAGTGTATAACTCTGATAATTTATCATGGGAAGAATTAGTTTGTGAATAATTGTATTGTAAATAATCTTTGGTTTTGGTAGAATGAATATTATTGAGGAGATGTATTATGGGGAAAATTATTGCAATGGTTAATCAAAAAGGTGGCGTTGGAAAAACGACAACTAGTATAAATTTATCAGCATCTTTAGGTTATTTAGGTAAGAAGACGTTACTTGTTGATCTTGATCCTCAAGGAAATGCAACAACTGGAGTTGGGGTTGATAAGAGCGAACTTGATGCTTGTGTTTATGATATGTTAATTGGCAATAGTGCTATTGATAAGGTAACTATAAAAACTAAATATAAGAATTTATGGCTACTTCCAGCAACTATTAATATGGCAGGTATTGAGAGGGAGTTCTTGGAATTATCAAAAGTTGATTCTAGTTTTGTAAGGGAATCTCAACTTAAGAAAAATCTTGATTTAATAAAGGATAATTATGATTATATAATAATTGATTGCCCTCCTTCTTTAGGTGTTTTAACTACTAATGCATATGTTGCTAGTGATTCTGTTATTATACCTGTTCAATGTGAGTTTTTTGCATTAGAGGGTATTACTCAATTGCTTAATGGTATTATGCTTGTACAGCGTAATTTAAACCCAAAACTTGATATTGAAGGCGTTCTTCTTACAATGCTTTCACAAACAAATTTAGGTTTGGATGTTGTTGAGGATATTAGAGGGTACTTTAAAGAAAGAGTTTATGATACTATTATTCCTAGACTTATAAGTTTGGCTGAGGCACCATCGCATGGCCAACCTATTATGATTTATAATCCTAGAAGTAGAGCTACTGAAGCGTATTTAAATTTAGCGAAGGAAGTGATTCAAAGAAATGGAGAATAGAAGAAGACTAGGTAAGGGATTAGAAGAACTATTTAATATTAATTCTTTAAATATACAGGAATTAAATGATGAAAGTCCTTTAGAATCCGATGTAGTTGTTACAGATGTTAAACCAGGAGAAGTTGTATTTGTTAATATTGATGATTTGCGTCCTAATCCATACCAGCCACGTGTAAAATTTGATGATGAGGCTTTAGATGAATTAGCATCTTCAATAAAAGAACATGGTATATTTCAACCTATATTAGTAAAAAAGAGTATTAAAGGCTATGATATAATTGCTGGTGAAAGAAGAACTAGAGCGGCTAAATTAGCAGGTTTAGAAAAAGTTCCAGTTATAATAAGAGAAGTAACTGATGAAGAAATGATGCAAGTAGCATTATTAGAAAACCTACAAAGAGAGAATTTAACTGCAATAGAGGAAGCAAATGCATATAAGAGTATAATTGATTTAATGCATATTACTCAAGAGGAATTAGCTCAGAAATTAGGTAAAAGTAGAAGTCATATAACAAATATGTTAGGGTTACTTAGATTAAATGATAATATTCAATCTATGGTGCTTTCTAATTCTTTGTCAATGGGGCATGCTAGGGTACTTAGCAAATTAGATGATCCATCTAGACAGGAAGAACTTGCTAGAAAGACCATTGATGAAAATCTTAGTGTTAGGGAATTAGAAGAACTTTCTACTAGTGAAGTAAAATCTAAACCTATTATACAAAGACGTGAAAAAAGTCATGAGTTTGATTATATAGAGAACTATATGAAAGAGAAATTAGGTACTAAAGTAAAAATTGATAATAGGAAAATGACAATTAATTTTAATAATGATAAGGATTTAAATAGAATATTGGAAATTATGAATATTAAAATAGAAGACTAGGTGTTTATATATGCTAGATATTATTATAGAAAGTAATATACATAAAGTTTTGGTTGTAATTATTTTTTCTTGGCTTTTATATTTTATTTTAAGAAAATTTATTAAAATATCTATGAAAATTAATGTAGGTAAAAAGTCGGATAAAGATAGTAATTATAAGAAACGTGAGACAATTTCAAAACTTATATCAAATATTTTGAAATATTTAATTATAGTAATAGCACTTTTAACTATCTTGCAAATATATGGTGTAAAGACAACATCATTAGTTGCTGGATTGGGTGTTATTGGTGCTGTTGTTGGTCTTGCTTTTCAAGATGTACTTAAGGATTTATTAGCAGGTATATTTATTATATTGGATAATTTATATTTAGTTGGTGATACTGTTGAAATTAGTGGTTTTAAGGGTGAAGTAATAGAACTTGGGTTAAAAACTACTAAAATTAAAAGTTTCACTGGTGAGATAAAGATGTTATCTAATAGAAACATTACTGAAGTAATAAATTATAGTCTTGAAAAATCATATTCTATTGTAGATGTTTCAATATCATATAATCAAGATATTAATAAAGTTGAGGAAGTATTACTATCCCTAAATGAAAAAATAGTTGATAATAAAGATATAGTAGGTAAAATAGAACTTCTTGGTGTCCAAGAATTATCTAGTTCGTCTATTATATATAGATTTGGCGTTTCTACTAAACCTAATATGTCTGTTTCTGTTAATAGATATTTATTGAAATTAGTAAAAGAAATGTTTGATGAAAATAATATTGAGATACCATATCAAAAGGTTGTGGTAATTAATGAATAAAAATTATGAGGTTGGTTCAATCGTAATCATGAAAAAAAATCATCCATGTGGTTCTAATAAATGGCAAATTTTAAGAACTGGTGTTGATATAAAACTAAAATGTATTGGATGTAATCATGTTGTTATGATAAGTCGTATTGACTTTGAGAAAAGGTTGAAGAAAGTAGAGGTATAAATATGAGTTTTAAATCTAATAAAAAGAAGTATGTATCGCCAATTACTTTCTTTTTGGTTTTAATTATATTAGTTATAATACTTAGTGCGGTTTTATCATCTCTTGGTATACAGGCAGATTATTTAAGAATAAATGCAGTTACTAAAGAGTTAGAAAGTACTACATTAGCAGTAGAATCTTTATTTAGTATAAAGGGGCTTAGATATGTTATAGGAAATACAGTAAATAACTTTATTGGTTTTTCTCCACTTGCTATGATAATTATTGCTCTTATTGGGTTAGGAATTGCAGAAAAATCTGGTTATATGAGGACATTATTTACTGTACTTACAAGAAAAGTTGATAGGAAAATTTTAACATTTATAATTATGTTATTAGGAATTTTATCTAGTGTAAGCGAGGATGTTGGTTTTGTATTACTCATACCAATTAGTGCATATATTTTTATGCTTAATAAGAGAAGTCCACTTGCTGGTGTAGTTTGTGCATATGCTGGTATTTGTGGCGGATATGGGATAAATTTATTTGTTAGTTCTATAGATTCAATACTTATAAATTATACAACATCAGCGGCTAATATGCTTGATAAAAATTATACAATAGCACTTTCTTGTACTGTTATAATTATGATTGTTGCTACAATACTTATTGCTTTTGTCGGTACATATATAACAGAAAAAATTATAGTTCCTAAATTAGGTAAATATGCTTCTGATGATGAAATGCAAGAGGAAGTTGTAATATATCAAAGTGATATAAAGGGATTATTATTTGCTTTTGTTGCTACATTATTTATGGTTTTATTATTTACATATTCTATTATTCCAGGTTTACCTGGTTCTGGTATATTGCTAGATAGTACTCAAACAGAATATGTTAATCAATTGTTTGGAACAGATTCTTATGTTACTCAAGGAATTACATTATTGCTTTCATTTGCCCTTGGTATTGCTGGTTTATTTTATTCACTTGGTTCTGGTAGAAAAACTGAGAATAAAGATATTGTTGTTGAATCAATCGGTAATATAAGCAATATTATAGTTCTCATATTCTTTGCATCGTTATTAGTGTCGTTATATAGAAGAACTAATATTGGTAATGTGCTTACAATCAATTTGATGAATATTTTAAATGATGTTGGTTTTACATCTTTTCCACTTATTTTATTGTTTGTACTTTTATGTATGGTAAGTTCATTTTTAGTTGCAAGTAACTCAACAAAATGGTTGCTTATTTCACCAATTGTTGTACCAATATTTATGGAGGCTAATATATCTCCAGAATTTGTACAGACATTATTTAGATTTGGTACATCAATAACTTATGGTTTATCACCATTAATGCCTTATTTTGTTGTATATATTGCATATATGCAAAAGTACAGTAAGGAGACAAAAAAGGTATTTAGTATTAGTGGATGTTTTAAAGTAATGGGAATATATTCAATAGCATTCTTCCTTACTTATTTAATTGTAATAATAGCGTGGTATGTTATTAAGTTACCACTTGGTTCTGGAATTTATCCAACTTTATAGGAGGTTTTTATGGGTTTAACGGCTGGAATAGTAGGATTACCTAATGTAGGTAAATCAACTTTGTTTAATGCAATTACTAAAAATAAGGTTTTAGCAGCAAATTATCCTTTTGCTACTATTGAACCTAATGTAGGAATGGTAGTAGTACCAGATAATAGAGTAGATGTTCTTAATGAGATGTATCAACCTAAGAGTTTAGTTAAGGCTACTGTAGAATTTACTGATATAGCAGGGTTAGTAAAGGGCGCATCTGTTGGAGAAGGATTAGGGAATAAATTTCTATCACACATAAGAGAAGTAGATGCAATATGTGAAGTAGTAAGGGCATTTGATAATAATAATATAATTCATGTTGAAGGTAAAGTTGATCCAATAAGAGATATAGAAATAATAGAACTTGAACTTATTTTATCTGATCTTGAAATAGTAAATAATAGAATAGGTAAGATTGAAAAAAAAGCAACTACTACAAAAGATAAAGATTCTTTAACAGAACTTGCTGTTTTGAAAAAATGCTTGACTTTGTTAGAAAATAATAAAGTTTTGAGAAATGGTGATTTTGAAAGTGATGAACTTTTGATTTTAAAATCTTTTAATCTTTTAACTAGTAAACCAATAATTTATATTGCAAATGTAAATGAGGATGAAGTTAATTCAGATAATGAATATGTAAAATTAATACAAAAATATGCTTCAAATGAGGGTTCAAAGGTTGTAGTAATATCTGCAAAAATGGAAGAGGATTTATCTGAACTTAGCGAAGATGAAAGAAAAATATTTTTATCTGATTTGGGACTTGAAATGAGTGGACTTGATAAAGTTATAAAAGAAACATATGATTTACTTGGACTTGCAACGTATTTTACAGCAGGTATTGATGAGGTAAGAGCATGGACATTTAAAAAGGGCATGAAGGCACCAGAATGTGCTGGTATAATCCATAGTGATTTTGAAAGAGGATTTATACGTGCAGAGGTAATGAGTTATTCTGATTTAATTTCATGTGGTAGTGAACTTAAGGTAAGAGAAAATGGCAAAGCAAGATTAGAGGGAAAAGAATATATTATGCAAGATGGTGATATATGTCATTTTAGGTTCAATGTATAGATATAAATTTATTTAAAATAGAGAAAATTTTTACTTTGTGTTAATAAATTTTAAAATTTGTTAAAAAATGCTTGCAATATTGAAAAAGTGTGTGTTATACTGTATATTGAATTAACCTTAAAAAAGGAGTGTATGTAATTAAAAAAATGTATGAATATAATTGTATAGTTATATTCTTATTTTTTGTTTAGCAAATATTTTTCTTTGCAAAGGCTTTTTCTTTAGTGAAAATATATAATAATGGGGTGGAAAGATGACTTATAAAACAAAAAAGTTTGGAGATTATAGTGAACGTTTATCATTTTCTAAAATGAGGAGTTTGGAACTTACTGGTTTACTGGAAATTCAAAAAAAATCATATGATGAGTTTGTTACAACTGGTATTAAGGAAGTATTTGAGGATTTATTTCCTATAGATAGTTTCTCTGGATCATTGTCACTTGATTTTGGTGACTATTCATTTGACGTACCTAGATATACTATTAAGGAATGTAAGGATAGACAAACTACTTATTCAGCACCTTTAAAGGTAGAAGCACGTTTATTTAATCATGAGACAGGTGAAGTAAAAGAACAAGAAATTTTCTTGGGTGATATGCCTATTATGACTGATACAGGTACATTTATTATAAATGGTGCCGAAAGGGTTATAACATCACAATTAGTAAGATCTCCTAGTGTATACTATAGTAAAACTATTGATAAGAATGGAAGAAGTGTATTTACTTCTCAAGTGATTCCAAATCGTGGAACTTGGTTAGAATATGAGATAGATGCTAGAGATATTATGTATGTACGTATTGATAGGACTAGAAAGGTACCAGTTACTACACTACTTCGTGCATTTGGTTTATCTTCTAATGAATCAATATTAGAATTATTTGGTGAGGATGAATACCTAATAAATACTTTGGCTAAAGATTCTACTACAAATACTCATGAGGCTTTAATTGAAATATATGAGAAATTAAGACCTGGTGAACCTGCTACATTAGAAAGTTCAAAGAATCAATTGATTACTAGATTCTTTGATGAATTTAGATATGATTTGGCTAAATATGGACGTTATAAGTTTAATTTAAAACTTAATGTTTGTGATAGGCTTTTAAACAGTGTTATTGCTGAAGATATAATTGTTGATGGTAAAACTGTAGTTGAAAAGGGTACATTAATTACTAAAGAAATATTGGAAAATATACGTCCTGTATTTGAAAATGGTTATGGTGTTGTTGAAGCCACTATAAATGAGGAACTTGATACGTATAATAAAGTACAAATTGTTAGTGTTTATTCTAATACAGTTAAAGATAAGATTATAAAAGTAATTGGTAATGATTCAACTTGTACTATTAAACGTCTTACTATTTCTGATGTATATGCTTCTGTATCATATTATTTAAACCTTTTAGAGGGTGTTGGTAGTACAGATGAAATAGATCATTTATCAAACCGTCGTTTACGTCAAGTTGGTGAGTTGTTACAAAATCAATTTAGAATTGGTATTTCTCGTATGGAAAGAGTAATAAGAGAAAGAATGACAACTCAGGATATTGAAACTGTAACACCTAAAACTTTAATTAATATACGTCCAGTTACTGCAACTATAAAGGAGTTCTTTGGTAGTAGTCAATTATCTCAATTCATGGATCAAACAAACCCAGTTGCAGAACTTGCTAATAAACGTAGACTTTCTGCTCTAGGACCTGGTGGTTTATCTCGTGATAGAGCAGGTATGGAAGTTCGTGACGTTAATGCTAGTCACTATGGTCGTATTTGTCCAATTGAGTCACCAGAAGGTGCTAATATAGGTTTGATTACTAATTTAGCAAATTATGCTAAGATAGATGAATATGGATTTATAATGACTCCATATTATAAAGTAATTGATGGTAAAATAACTGATGAAATAGATTATCTTACTGCAGGTGAAGAATTTGATTATATTATTTCACAAGCGACTGCTAATGTAGATGAAAATTCTAAAATATTAGATGCTAGTGTACCTGCTCGTTATCGTGGTGAAAATATAATGACTGATCCAATGAAAGTCAATTATATCGATGTTTCACCTCAACAAATAGTATCTGTTACAACAAGTTGTATTCCATTCTTAGATCATGATGATGCTACTCGTGCACTTATGGGTGCTAACATGCAACGTCAAGCAGTACCATTACTTAAAGCAGAGTCTCCAATAGTAGGAACTGGTATTGAACATGTTGCTGCTAGAGATAGTGGTGTTGTCGTACTTTCTAAGGCAGATGGTGTTGTTGACTATGTAGATGCTAAAAAGATTATTGTTAAAAATGCTAAAGATAAAGATATATATTATTTAGGAAACTTTGAGGAATCAAATGCTGGTTCTTGTTATAACCAAACACCTATCGTTCGTGTAGGTGACAAAGTAAAAGCAGGACAGATTTTAGCCGATGGTCCAAGTACTGATAAAGGAGAACTTGCATTAGGTAAGAATGTTGTAATAGCTTTCATGACATTTAATGGTTATAATTACGAAGATGCTGTTATATTAAATGAACGTTTAGTAAGAGATGATGTATATACATCAATACATATAGAAGATTATGAAATTCAATGTAGAGATACTAAATTAGGACCTGAAGAGATAACTCGTGATGTACCTAATATATCAGAAGATTCAAGGAAAAATTTGGATGCTAATGGTATTATAAAAATAGGTACTGAAGTTAAAGAGGGAGATATTTTAGTAGGAAAAGTTACACCTAAGGGTATGGTTGAACTTACTTCTGAGGAAAAATTATTACATGCTATATTTGGAGAAAAAACTCGTGAAGTTCGTGATACATCTTTAAGAGTTCCACATGGTGCAGATGGTATAGTTCATGATGTTAAAATATTTACTAGAAAAGAAAATGATGAATTACCTGCAGGTGTTTCTAAAGTAATACGTGTATATATAATTCAAAAGAGAAAAATTCAAGTTGGAGATAAAATGGCTGGACGTCATGGTAATAAAGGTGTTATTTCTCTTATATTACCTAGTGAAGATATGCCATATTTACCAGATGGTACTCCAGTTGATATAATGCTTAATCCACAAGGTGTTCCATCTCGTATGAATATTGGACAAATCCTTGAATTGCATTTAGGATGGGCTGCTAAAAAGTTAGGCTTAAAAGTTGCAACTCCAGTATTTGATGGTGCAACTGTTGATGAAGTTAAACAATTGATGAAAGATGCTGGTGTTGATGATGATGCTAAAACTATCCTTTATGATGGTAGAACTGGTGAACCATTCGAAAACAGAATAACAGTTGGAGTTATGTACTTCTTAAAATTACATCACATGGTTGATGATAAATTACATGCTCGTAGTACTGGACCATACTCATTAGTAACTCAACAACCACTTGGTGGTAAGGCTCAATTTGGTGGACAACGTTTTGGTGAGATGGAAGTTTGGGCATTGTATGCTTATGGTGCTGCTCATACATTACAAGAAATTTTAACTGTTAAATCAGATGATGTTGTAGGACGTGTAAAAGTATATGAAGCAATAGTAAAAGGTAAATCAATTTCTGAGGCTGGAATACCAGAAAGTTTTAGAGTATTAATTAAAGAATTCCAAGCATTAGGATTAGATATCAAATTACTTGATAAGAATAATAATTATATTGATTTTAAAGATTTAGAAGAAAAAGAAGAACCTTCTTTATCTATAGATGATATTGAAGTTAAATTAAGTGAAAAAGTCGATGTAGATAATAATACTTATGAACCAAATGAATATGATGATGAGTATGAAGATGAGGATGATACTTCTTTAGATGATTTAACTGATGAGGATTTTGAAGAGTCTTCTGAATTAGATTTTGAAGGGGGCGAAGAATAATGGATGCTAGTATATATGAAGGTATAAAAATAGGTTTAGCATCTCCTGATATGATTAGGGAATGGTCACATGGAGAAGTAAAAAAGGCTGAAACTATTAACTATCGTACATTAAAACCAGAACGTGATGGATTGTTCTGTGAAAAGATATTTGGACCTACTAAGAATTATGAATGTTCTTGTGGTAAATATAAGAGATTACGTTATAAAGATGTTACATGTGATAGATGTGGAGTTGAAGTAACTGATTCTAAAGTAAGACGTGAAAGAATGGGGCATATTGAACTTGCAACTCCTGTTTCTCACATATGGTTCTTTAAGGGTGTACCATCTCGTATGGGCTTAGTTCTTGATATGTCACCTAGGGATTTAGAGGAAGTATTATACTTTGTATCTTATGTAGTTTTAGATCCAGGTACTGCACCACTTGAGAAGAAACAAACTTTATCTGACAAAGAGTATCGTGCATATTATGAAAAATATGGTGATGCATTTAGAGTTGGAATGGGTGCTGAGGCAATTAAGGAATTATTAAAAGAAGTAGATTTGGAGAAAGATTTAGCAGAATTAAAAACAGAATTAGAAACAGCTGTTGGTCAAAAAAGAGTACGTTTAATTAAAAGACTTGATGTTGTTGATGCTTTCTTGAAATCTGGTAATAAACCTGAATGGATGATTATGGATGTAATTCCAGTAATTCCACCTGATCTTAGACCAATGATTCAACTTGATGGTGGTAGATTTGCTACTAGTGATTTGAACGATTTGTATCGTAGAGTTATAAATAGAAATAATCGTTTGAAAAAATTACTTGAATTAGGCGCACCTTCAATAATAGTACAAAATGAAAAACGTATGCTTCAAGAGGCAGTTGATGCATTATTTGATAATGGTAGACGTGGAAGAAGCGTAACAGGTGCTGGAAACCGTGCGTTAAAATCTATAAGTAGTATGTTAAAAGGTAAACAAGGCCGTTTCCGTCAAAACTTACTTGGTAAACGTGTTGACTATTCTGGACGTAGTGTTATCGTAGTTGGGCCAGATTTAAAAATGTATCAATGTGGTATACCAAAAGAAATGGCTCTTGAATTATTTAAACCACATATTATAAAAGGTTTAGTTGAAAAAGATATAGCACATAATATTAAGGCTGCTAAACGTTTGATTGAAAATCAGGATGAACGTGTTTGGGATGTTGTTGAAGAAGTTATTACTGAACATCCAGTATTACTGAACAGAGCACCTACATTACATAGATTAGGTATCCAAGCATTTGAACCTAAGTTAGTAAGTGGTAAGGCTATTAGACTTCACCCTCTAGTTTGTGCAGCATTTAACGCAGACTTTGATGGTGATCAAATGGCTGTACACGTTCCATTATCAGAAGAGGCTCAAGCGGAGGCTAGACTTCTTATGTTGGGTGCTAATAACATCCTTAATCCAAAAGATGGAAAACCAATAGTTACACCTAGCCAAGATATGGTATTAGGTAACTATTACTTAACAATAGAAAAAGCAGGACTAAAAGATGAGGCTAGAGTATTTAAAAACTCAAATGAGGCTTTGCTTGCTTATAATCGTAAAGAAATTACTTTACATACTCGTATTGTATTACCAGTAAAATCATTTAAACATAAATTATTTACTGATACTCAAAACGATAAATATTTAGTAACAACTGTTGGTAAATTAATATTTAATGAAATATTACCAGATTCATTTCCATATATAAATGAACCAACAAATGATAATATTGAAAATATAACACCTGATAAATATTTCATTTCATATGGAGAGAATATACCAGAAGTAGTTAAATCTATGCCTTTGGTAAAAGCATTTAATAAAAATACTCTTGAATCAATAATTGCACAAATATTTAAACGTTATAAAACTACTGAAACATCTGTAATGCTTGATAAATTAAAAGATTTAGGATTTAAGTATTCAACTGTTGCTGGTATTTCAATAGCAATAAGTGACATATCATCAAGTAAAGAAAAGGAAAAAGTTTTAGAGGAAAGTTCTGCTTTAGTTAAACAACTTCAAAAACAATTTGACCGTGGTTTAATTACTGAAGAAGAGAGATTTAATAAAACAATTAATGTATGGAACGAGGCTAAGAACAAAATTCAAAGTGAACTTGAGGAAATTGCTAAAAATGATGTTGATAATCCAATATTTATAATGATGAACTCAAAAGCACGTGGTAATATTTCTAACTTTACTCAATTAGCAGGTATGCGTGGATTAATGCAAAAACCTAATGGCCAGCCAGTAGAAATTCCAGTTACATCATCATTTAGTGAAGGATTAAGTGTATCTGAGTTCTTCGTTTCAACACATGGTGCTCGTAAAGGTAGTGCAGATACAGCATTAAAAACAGCAGATTCTGGATACTTAACACGTCGTTTAGTTGATGTTGCTCAAGATGTAATTGTTAAAGAAGAAGATTGTGGTACAATGCAAGGTGTTCTTGTTCATGAATTCTTTGATGAGAAAGCTGGTACAGTTATTGAATCATTATATGATAGAATTTTAGGACGTTATACTAGTAAACCAGTTGTACACCCTGAAACAAAAGAAATAATAGTTGATAAAGATGTATTAATCAATGAAAATATGGCTGAGAAAATTGTTAAGGCTGGTATTAAAGAAGTTGAAATTAGGAATATTTTAACTTGTAAAACTAAGCATGGTGTATGTTCAAAATGTTATGGACGTAACCTAGCAACAGGTAACTTAGTTGAAACTGGAGAAGCAGTAGGTATAATGGCAGCACAATCAATTGGTGAACCTGGTACACAGTTAACAATGCGTACATTCCATACTGGTGGTGTTGCTGGAGACGATATAACTCAAGGTTTACCAAGAGTTCAAGAATTATTTGAATCACGTAACCCTAAAGGTAAAGCAACAATTGCTGAAATTAGTGGTAAAGTTACAAAGATTGATGAAACAAATGGTAAATTTAAAATCGATATTACAAATGATATAGAAGTTAAAGAACATGTTACTAACTATAGCGCAAAATTGCGTGTTGCTGTTGGAGATGAAGTACAAGCAGGTGATCAATTAACTGAAGGAGCAATAAGTCCTAAAGAGTTACTTGCTGTTACAGATCCAATTACAGTACAAGAATATATATTAAAAGAAGTTCAACGTGTATATTGTTCACAAGGTGTTGGTATAAGTGATAAACATATTGAAGTTATTGCAAGAAGAATGATTGGTAAAATTAGAATTGTTGATTCTGGTGATACTACATTCTTACCTGGTACTTTAGTTTCAGTTGCTGCTTATACTGAAGGAAATAAAGATGTAATTTTAACTGGAAAACGTCCTGCTACAGGAAGACCAGTAATCTTAGGTATTACGAAAGCTTCCCTTGAAACTGATTCATTCTTATCAGCCGCATCATTCCAAGAGACAACTAGAATATTAACAGATGCTGCTATTAAAGGTAAGGTTGATCACTTAGAAGGATTAAAAGAAAATGTACTTCTTGGTAAGTTAATACCAGCAGGTACAGGTGCTAGACAATATAAAGATATAGATTTTGAACTTAAAATGGGACTTTTAGATGAAGAACCAATAGAAGCATTAGAAGATGAACTTATGGATTAAGTTCTTCTTTTTTTGATATTCATATTGCTTATGGTATAATATAGATATAAAGGGAAGTGAACTTATGAAAATTATAGATATTATTAGTAATAATGAAAATTATTTAGAGGATTTTATTACAAGAAGTACTTATCATTCTAATGCTATCGAGGGTAGTACACTTACCTTTGCTGAGACGTATGCTATATTATTTAATGATAATAGTTTTAAAATTAATAATAAGGAACCTAGAGAAATATATGAGGCAATAAACCATAAAAAAGCCATGAATCTTCTTTTAAAAAAGTTAAATGATAGTAATTTAGATTTGACAAAGCAATTTATAAAGGAAATTAATGAAACGATTAATCAAGATATTAAAGATATTGTGGGTTATCGTAAGATATCCATCTTTATAAAGGGAAGTGAACATATTCCACCAACTCCAGAGCAACTTAATAGTTTAATGATGTACCTTATTCATAACTATAACAATGATAAAGAAAAGGATATTTTTGAAAAAATAGCAAATTATCATATAGAATTTGAAAGTATTCATCCATTTGAAGATGGTAATGGAAGAACTGGTAGGTTGCTTATTAATTTTGAATTATTAAAGAACGATATACCCCCTGTTGTTATTCCAAAAGAAGAAAGAGTTAAATATTTTGAATTTTTACGAAATAAAGATGTTTTGGGTTTATCTGATTGGTTAAGAGAGTTATCTGAAGAAGAATGGAAAAGATTGAATGATATCACTAGATAAACTTGATACAATAAAAATAACTGTAAATAAAGATATGACTTTTAATGAAATTTATGGGTATTTATATCCTGTTAGACAATATATAAATGAAAAATTTACTGATAATATGTATGATGATTGGAATGAGTTAGAACATTCTGTAAAATGGATAAAAGAATCTTTAAAATCAATAAATGAAAATAGTGGTGATATATTAAATATTTATTGTCTTTATGATAAAGGAAATATAATTGGTGTTGTATTTATATTATCTGGCAGTGATAATATATTTAAGTTTATTAGTGAAAATAATATTGATTCTAATAATCAAAAGATAGCGCAGTTAAGTTGTTTTCATATATTAAAGGATTATAGGGGAATAGGAAGATCATTTCTTAAAGATGTAATATTAAAGGATTTAAAGAAATGTGGATTAAAAGAAGTCTATGTAAAATCTAGTCATAATAAAGCGCTTAATTTATATGATAAACTTGGAACTGTAGTGGGAAATTATATATCTATAAGTGATCATCAATTATATCAAAGATATGGTTATATTTATAAAATAGACTTGTAATTCATATTATATACTGGTGATATATGAAAACAATAGGTTTTTTGGGTAAGGATATAGATGAATCTTATGTATTTAATAAGAAGTATTTGAGAGTTTTTTCTAATATAAATTGTATAGGATTATTTCCTGGTTCAGATTATAGTAAATGTGATGGTTTTATTATACAGGGTGGTAAGAACATAGAGGATTGGTTTTATGATGTAATTGAATATGCAATAAAGGATAATAAACCAATACTTGGTATTTGTCTTGGTTGTCAGGTTTTAGGTACATATAGAAATGGTTTTTTAAAGAAAATAGATAATCACATGGATATAAATCATTTAATATATATAAATAAGTCAAGTTTTTTATATGACTTATATGGTGATAATGTTTTAGTTAATAGTAAGCATGAAGAGGCAATTGACGAATTATCTAGTGATTTTGATGTTATTGCTACTTCAGAGGATGGAATAATAGAGGCAATTAGATATAAAGATTTAAATAATTTTATTGTTGGCATTCAGTGGCATCCTGAAGAACTTGATTATATGGATGATATTTTTGACAAGTTTGTGTCAGAATTGTAATATTTATTTGCCTTTTTTTTTTCAAAATGTTAAACTTAAATTAGGGTGATTTTATGAATCAAAGAGGATGGAGTTTATCTTCATATATTGGATATGCAGTAGTTTTACTTATATTTGTACTTATAATAGCATTTAATGTAATTAAATTAAATAGTGCATCAAGTGGAAATAATGGTGGTAATAGTGGTACTACTATGAATGGTGAAAATAAGGTTTCAAGTTATTCTGAAGCAGAGAGTGCAGTTGTTGATTCTCTTAAAGGTTATAGAGCGGATAAATATAAAAAGAAAGATATAGATGGCACATTGATTGTTACTGTAAGTGAACTTATATCTGGTGGATATTTGAAAACAATTGTATTAGATAGTTCAAATTGTAGTGGATATGGTGTGATTTCTAAGGATGGTTCTAGTTATGAATATGAATCATATGTTAAATGTGGGAATTATACAACACCAGGTTACACTTCTAGTTTAGATAAATAACAATTATTAGTTATTTATTTTTTTTTTATATGCATATAATATTTTGATTTATAATTAATTATATAGGGAGATTATTTATGTTAAATAATATATATGAATGCAATTTATATTCTATAACGTCTGATATAAGGGTAAACCATGATTGGTCAAAGGCGAAAAATATATTAAGAGCAAATAAAACAGATGTAATGAAAATAATGGTTTCACCAACTTTTAGAAGGAATTTTTATAGAGAAGTTATTACAGGAATATCAATACCAGTGTATAGGGTTCATAAATTGCAAAGTTTGTGTAGCGTCTATTACTCAATACCATCACCATTCTTACCATATTATATAATGATAATAGAAAATGGTTTGTTATTTCAATATTATAATAATTTAGAAATAGCGTCTATTGAAAACTTAAAAGAATATCTAGAAAGATATTCATCTAATTCAGATGCTTTAAAAAAAGAACTTAATGAGATATTTCAAAAAGCAGAAGAATATTATGAACAAGCATATAAAAAATGTGAGTATAGTGATGAATATAAAGTAAAATCTTTACTTAAAAATATGAGAAGAAGGTAATTTTATTATTTTTATACATATAATATTTATTGACAAATAGATTATCTAGTGTTATATTATAGAAGTTGATAAACATGAGTTTTAGTGTATTCTAAAACTTATATTTATAGAAGCATTGACACACCTGGTTGTGTGCAAAGAAAGGATGGTATAATATATGTCTACAATTAACCAACTTGTTAGAAGTGGTAGAGGTCAAAAATACCGTAAAGGTAAAGCCCCAGCACTTAATAGTGGGTTTGATAGTTTAAAGAGAAAACAAACTAATCAAAATTCACCTCAAAAACGTGGAGTTTGTACTCGTGTTGGAACAATGACTCCAAAAAAACCAAACTCAGCACTTCGTAAATATGCTCGTGTACGTTTGAGTAATGGTATGGAAGTAACATGTTATATTCCAGGAATTGGTCATAACTTACAAGAACATAGTGTTGTATTAATTCGTGGTGGCCGTGTTAAGGACTTAATCGGTGTACGTTATCACATAATACGTGGAACACTTGATACAGCAGGTGTACAAAATCGTATGCAAGGACGTTCTAAATATGGCGCTAAAAAACCAAAAGCAAAAAAATAATAATAGAAGGAGGAATTACGCATGAGAAAAAGACGTGCAGTTAAGCGTGATGTTCTACCAGATCCTATTTATAATTCAAAGGTTGTTACAAAACTAATTAATCAAATTATGAATGATGGTAAAAAAGGAACAGCACAAACTATATTGTATAAGGCTTTTAAGATGATTGAAGAACAAACTGGTGAAGATCCAAATGGTGTATTTGAGAAAGCCTTAGCAAATATTAAACCAGCACTTGAAGTTAAATCTCGTCGTGTAGGTGGTGCTAATTATCAAGTACCTATCGAAGTTAGAGAAGATAGAAGTCAGGCTTTAGGATTAAGATGGTTAGTAAATTATGCTAGATTAAGAGGCGGTAAAGGTATGGCTGAAAATTTAGCAAATGAAATAATGGATGCAGCTAAAGGTGTAGGTGCAGCAGTTAAAAAACGTGAAGATACACATAGAATGGCAGAGGCTAATAAAGCATTTGCACATTATCGTTGGTAGGAGGAAATATGGCGCGTACAATTTCGTTAGATAAGACACGTAACTTTGGTATCATGGCTCATATAGATGCCGGAAAAACAACTACTACAGAACGTGTTTTATATCACACAGGTAAAATCCATAAAATAGGAGAAACACATGATGGTGAATCTCAAATGGATTGGATGGCACAAGAACAAGAACGTGGTATTACTATTACATCGGCAGCAACAACAGCATTCTGGAAAGATCACAGATTTAATATAATCGATACTCCAGGACACGTTGATTTTACAATTGAAGTTTCAAGAAGTTTAAGAGTACTTGATGGTGCAGTTGCATTATTAGATGCTCAGGCTGGTGTTGAACCTCAAACTGAAACTGTTTGGAGACAAGCAAGTGAGTTTAAAGTACCAAGAATTATTTTTGCAAATAAAATGGATAAGATGGGTGCTGATTTCAACTATACTTTAAAAACAATTAAAGATAGATTAGGAGTTAAATATGCACCAATTGAATGGCCAATAGGAGCAGAAAGTGAATTTAATGGAGTAGTAGATTTAATAACTAGAAAGGCATATCATTACGACGGTGGTCAAGATGAAAATGCTACTGAGATAGAGATTCCAGAAGATTTAAAACAAATAGTTGAAGAAAAAAGAGCAGAATTAGTTGAAATGGTAGTTGAATTTGATGATTCTATCATGGAAAAATATTTAGAGGGTAATGAAATATCAGTAGAAGAAATAAAACAATGTATTCGTAAAGGAACACTTGCTGCAGAATTTTTCCCAGTTATGTGTGGTACTGCTTTAGGAAATAAAGGTATTAAATTATTACTTGATGCAGTTATTGATTATTTACCAGCGCCTACTGATGTAGAATCTATTAAGGGAACTACATTAGATGGTGAAGAAGAGGCACGTCATCCTTCAGATAATGAGCCATTTAGTGCATTAGCATTTAAGGTAATGACAGATCCATTTGTTGGACGTTTAACATTCTTTAGAGTTTATTCTGGTCATTTATCAAGTGGTTCTTATGTACTTAATTCAACTAAGGATGAAAAAGAACGTGTAGGTCGTATTCTTCAAATGCATGCAAATACTCGTACTGAAATTACAGATGTTTATACAGGTGATATAGCAGCAGCAGTTGGTCTTAAGAATACAACAACAGGAGATACTTTATGTGATGAAAAGAAGGCAATTATTCTTGAATCTATGATATTCCCAGAACCAGTTATAAATATGGCTGTTGAACCAAAAACAAAAGCAGATCAAGAAAAAATGGGTATTGCATTATCAAAACTTGCTGAAGAAGATCCAACATTTAGAACGCATACTGATCAAGAAACTGGTCAAACAGTTATCGAAGGTATGGGAGAACTTCACCTAGATGTTATCGTTGATCGTATGAGACGTGAATTTGGTGTTGAGGCTACTGTTGGTAAACCACAAGTTGCTTATCGTGAAACAATTACTCAAATGGGAGAATGTGAAGGTAAGTATATTAAACAATCTGGTGGTCGTGGACAATATGGACACGTTTGGATTAAATTTGAACCAAATCCAGATAAAGGATATGAATTTGTAGATGCCGTTGTAGGTGGTGTTGTTCCTCGTGAATATATTCCAGTTACAGATAAGGGATTACAAGAAGCACTTACTACTGGTATAGTTGCAGGATATCCTATGATAGATGTTAAGGCTACATTGTTTGATGGTTCTTACCATGATGTAGACTCATCAGAAATGGCATTTAAGATTGCTGCTAGTATGGCACTTAAAGAAGCAAAAAACAAATGTAAACCTGTGTTACTTGAACCAATAATGAAGGTTGAAGTAGTCGCACCTGATGAATATACTGGTGGTGTAATGGGTGATATTACATCAAGACGTGGTAAACCATTAGGACAAGAATCAAGAGGAAATGCTATTTGCTTTATAGCAATGGTACCACTTTCTGAAATGTTTGGTTATGCGACAAGTTTACGTTCAAATACTCAAGGTAGAGGAACATTTACTATGGTATTTGATCACTATGAAGAAGTTCCACGTAACATCGCTGAGGAAATTATTAAGAAAAATGGTGGACAAAACTAATTAAAGTACTTGCAAAATTGCCAAGTATTAGATAAAATAGATATGTATTAAATTAAAGGAGGAAATTAAAAAATGGCAAAAGGAAAATTTAATCGTTCTAAACCACATGTTAATATTGGTACAATTGGTCACGTTGACCATGGTAAAACAACATTAACAGCTGCTATTACTAAAGTTAGACATGACAAAGGTATGGCAGACTTCTCTGATTACTCTGCTATAGATAAAGCACCAGAGGAAAGAGAAAGAGGTATTACAATCAATACTTCTCACGTAGAATACGAAACAGAAAGTCGTCACTATGCACATGTTGACTGTCCAGGACATGCTGATTATGTTAAAAACATGATTACAGGTGCTGCTCAAATGGATGGAGCAATCTTAGTTATTGCTGCAACAGATGGTCCAATGGCTCAAACTCGTGAACATATATTATTGTCACGTCAAGTTGGAGTACCAAAAATGGTAGTATTCATGAATAAATGTGATATGGTTGATGATCCAGAATTACTAGATTTAGTAGAAATGGAAATTCGTGAATTATTAAATGAATATGATTTTGATGGAGATAATACTCCAATCATTCGTGGTTCTGCTCTTAAGGCTCTTGAAGGAGATGCTAAGTATGTTGCTGCAATTGATGAATTAATGGATGCAGTTGATACATGGATTGAAACTCCTACTAGAGACACAGATAAACCATTCTTAATGTCTATTGAAGATGTATTTACTATTACAGGACGTGGTACAGTTGTTACTGGTCGTGTTGAAAGAGGACAATTAAAACTTAACGATGAAGTTGAAATCGTAGGTATTAAAGAAACTAAGAAAACAGTTGCAACTGGTATTGAAATGTTTAGAAAACAACTTGATTATGCTGAAGCAGGAGACAATGCTGGTGTATTATTACGTGGTATTTCTCGTGAAGAAGTTGAACGTGGTCAAGTACTTGCTAAACCTGGAACAGTTACTCCACATGTTAAGTTTAAGGCTGAAGTATATGTATTAAGTAAAGAAGAGGGAGGACGTCATACACCATTCTTCTCAAATTACCGTCCACAATTCTACTTCAGAACAACAGATATTACTGGTGTTATCGAATTACCACAAGGTGTTGAAATGGTTATGCCAGGTGATAATATATCTATGACAGTTGAATTAATTGCTCCTATCGCTCTTGAAAACGGAACTAAATTCTCAATTCGTGAGGGTGGTAGAACAGTTGGTGCTGGTGTAGTTTCAGAAATTATTCAATAATTAAAGGCTCAAATTTGAGCTTTTTTTATTTACATTTATTTTGTCTAATTTTTACAATATTTTATATAAAAATAATTAATTAGTGTATAATACAATTAGGTGATAATATATGAGTGATTTTGAATTTTATGCGGCAGATGATATAGTATTACTTATGTCTAATTTAGGTAGTTCAGAGGAGAATTTTATTAAAAATAAGGATGAGGCATATAAATTAGGTTTTTGTGGTTTTATGGATAATGAACTTGTTAGAAAAACATCAATTAATAATTCCGAACAATATCGTCTTACAGAGGAAGCATTGGATAAATTATATTTTTTTTATAAAAAGGGTTTTTTGTTAAATGACATAAATTTAAATAGTATACCTGATGTAATTGTTTGTCCAACAGGGTTTAATATAAAACCAGAGATTTTGGAGTTTTTATCACAGGATGATGTTCCGATTAGTTTTGTAAGGGTATCTGAAAGTATTACTAGTAATTATACTCTTAATCCGAATGATCCTAATTATTTGAGAAACATAGAAGAAATGGCATATTATAATAGACTTGCAAAGAATAAAATAATTGCTAAGAACCGTGCTTCTGATATAGAAAAAGATGCAGAAAGAAAATTTGGGAATGATGATGAAAAAAAGCAACAGTATATTATTGGGCAAGTAAAAGAAATGTATAAAATGAAAGATCAAGTTACTTATAATCATATATGTGGTATGATTGATTTAATACCAGTTATTCAGGCAGGTCTACCTGATGGTGAAAAACTTACAGAAGATGAGTATAGAGAATTATATTCTATGATTGTATTACATGATTTAGGTAAACTTACTGTTCCTAATCAAATTCTTAACAAACCTGGTATGTTATCTGCATCTGAAAAAGATAAAATGCATTCCCATGTTTTAATGGAAAATGCTAATATTATTAATAATGCTTGTTTACAAGAATTATTAAAGAGGGCATTAACACATCATAAGAAATCAAATTTAAACGATGCGAGAATTAATTCGGATTTAATGTATACTCAAAGAGATGAAAGTGTAATTGGTAAGACATTAGGAATGGATGATGGTACTGTTGGGTATTGGGATAGTGATGCTTTGGGAAATCCAGTTCATGGAAAATTAGAGAGCATTTTACAGATATTAGATTCTTATAATGCCTTAACAGCAACTGATAGGCCATATAAAGAAACCTTTTCTCCTTCTGAGGCATTAGAGATATTAATGAAACCAAATACTAGAGAACCTCTCGATTATAGTGAGAAATACCTTAAATGTTTTACTAATGGTTTAATAAATTCTGGTATGGTAGATAAATCAAGTTTAAATTTTGATGGTTCTGTTATTGAAGATGGAGGTAAAAGATTGTAATGGAAAGACGTTGTAATATGGATGAATTTCTTACTAATATAGATGATGTCACATTTAAAGCATATTTAGAATGCCGTGATATAATTGGTGTGTCTGAAATTAGGATATTTACAGAGATATTTAACAGATTGAAAAATGATCATTTGACTTTTGGAAAGGCTGTATTAGGTCAAGATATCGTATTTGCAGTAAAATTTTCAAATGGTGAAAATATCCCTTCTTTAGATATTAATAAAGATGTGGAGGAAGATAAGGATAAATTGTTTTTAGAGTCTGCTAAAATGCTAGTGTGTGTTTTAACACGTCTTAATGAAGATGATAGATTAGGATTAAATCGTTTATTTGATGGTGTACATACACTAAAAAGAAGTATTGGTGAAAAGCAAGTAGGAACAAATTGTGATTATTATCCAATAAAATTTGGTGCTATAGATAATAAAGTGAAATAATTAAAAAACACTTGGATTGAAACAAGTGTTTTTTTTATAATTTACAATCTTCTTCTATTTCATCATATAATTTTTTCTCATGTTGTTTTGTTATTTTTGCAATAATTATATTTGGGAATACAGATATTGCTTTATTGTATTTTATAACATTATCATTATAGTATTCTTGACATACCTTAATAAACTCTTCAGTTTCTTCTAATTCTTCAGAAAATTTAATTAATTCTTCATTTTCCTTAAATGTGCTAGAGTGTTGAGCTTTATATTTGTAATACTCTGCTATATATTCTTTTAAAGTTCTATTTAGTTCAAAGTTAGATAGTCTCTTTTCTTTTAATGTTTTTAGATCTTTAAATGGTTCTTCTTCAAATAAATTAGATATTATATTACCAATATTATTAATTATATCAAATTCACTTCTTATTAAAGTGTTCATATCATTTTCTGCTGATTTAATTTTTACTTGTAAATTTTTATAATTATTATATACAATAGTTATCCAAATTAATATTAATACTAATATTAGTAATGATATACATACTATTATAATAGTATTCATAAACTACACCTACCCTATATTAGTAATTATATCAAAAATAAAGGGATGTTTCAATCTTTATTAAACATTTGGAATTATACCTTTATGGTAATTTATGGGTTCGTCAAATTCAGCATAATCAAAATAAATCATTTTAATTAAATACCATTTTCCATTAGATGGGTCACTCATTACTATATGGTCTCTACCTGCTGCTTCAATAATTCCTGTGAATACTTTATCTCTCCACTCAGTAGCATCTGGAAATGTAGTATAAATTTTAGCAAGTTTTCCTCTATTTAGTCTTAGTATATTTTCTATATATGATTGTTCATACTCCATCTCTTCATTACTCATAGGTGGAGTTGATATTGGGTTTTGAAAATAACCACTATCTTGGGAAATACTTGAATTTGTTGGGTTTTGTCGAACTTGGTTCTGATATTTCCCGGGAAATGACGGATTTGGGAAATAATTTTCGTTCATTTTATCATTCCTTTCTTTTCATTAAATTATATAATTTTAATATAAAATATATACATAAAATTTAATAAAAATTTATAATACCATAATTTGTTAATAAGTGATATACTATAATCGAGGAGATGATTAAATGTCAAAAATAGCAGATATTAAAGCAAGAGAAGTGCTTGATTCAAGAGGTAATCCTACAGTAGAAGTAGATGTTATATTAACATCAGGACACATGGGAAGAGCGATAGTTCCTAGTGGTGCGTCTACTGGTGAAAGAGAAGCTCTAGAACTTAGAGATGGTGGATCTCGTTATATGGGTAAAGGTGTTTTAAAAGCAGTTAATAATGTCAATACAGTTTTACGTGATAAGTTAATCGGAATGGATTCTTTAGATCAAAAAAATATAGATTATACTATGATTGAATTAGATGGCACAGAATCTAAAACTAATTTAGGTGCCAATGCAATCTTAGGTGTATCTATGGCGGTAATGAAAGCAGCAGCAGCCTATAAAGGGGTACCATTATATAAATATATTGGAAGTGGTACATCTTTACCTGTTCCAATGATGAATATTATTAATGGTGGAGCACATGCAGATAATAGTCTAGATTTTCAAGAATATATGATATTACCACAAGCAGCTACAATAAAAGAACGTGTTAGAATAGGTGCTGAAGTATTTCATAATTTAAAGAAAGTATTAAAAGATAAAGGCTATAATACTGGAGTTGGTGATGAGGGTGGTTTCGCACCAAATTTAAGTAGTAATAGTGAAGGATTCGCACTTATAATAGATGCAATAGAGCGTGCTGGGTATAAACCTGGTGTTGATGTAAACCTTGGAATAGATGTTGCAGCATCTGAGTTTTATGAAGATGGTAAATATGTATTAAAGGGTGAAAATAGGACTTTAACAACAGAAGAGTTAGTTGATTATTATGTTGAGTTAGTTTCTAAATATCCTATTGTTTCTATTGAAGATCCAGTTGATGAGAATGATTGGAATGGGTTTAGATTAATTACTGAAAAATTAGGAGATAGAGTTCAATTAGTAGGAGATGATTTATTTGTTACTAATAAGAAGTGTTTACAGATGGGTATAGATAATCATGCTGGTAACGCTATATTACTAAAAGTTAATCAGATAGGTACTATTACTGAGACATTGGAAACTATTGAACTTGCAAGAAATAATGGTTATAAAACAATTATATCTCATAGAAGTGGCGAAACCGAAGATACTACTATTGCTGATTTAGCAGTTGGACTTGATCTAGGTCAAATTAAAACTGGGTCACTATCTAGATCAGATAGGATTGCAAAATATAATCAATTAATAAGAATAGAGGAAGAATTAGGAAAATAATTCTTTTTTTATTTAGGTGAATCACTTGGTAAAAATAAGTAAAATAAATTTTTAATACATGCTTGAGATAGAACATATTATATGTTAGAATGTTGCAAAGGAGTGAATCTAAATTATGAAGTATAGAAAATTAATAGTGTTTGCTATTATATCAATGTTTTTATTTATTAGTCCAGCAACAGCAGCGTCTTTTAATTTAACTTCGTCTACTAAACAAGTTAGTCCAAATGGAACATTTACTGTATCAGTAGGTGGTGATTGTATTGGAAGGGTCAATATTACCGTATCTAATGGTACACCTTCAACAAGTAGTGTATGGGTTGAACAGGGATATCAAACTATAACTGTAAAGGCAGGTTCAAGTGGCAGTGTTACAGTAACTGCCTCTCCAGTAACCGGTTTTTCTGATCCAGATGCGAATATTTATAATCCAGGTTCTAGAAGTGTAACAGTTAATATTTCATCACCTAGTAATCCATCTACATCTCAAACAAAACCAACTACTCAGACAAAGCCTCCAGTTCAAGCACCAGTAAAGTCTTCAAATAATAACTTATCTTCTTTAACTACAAGTATTGGTGAATTATCACCTAAGTTTAATTCTGATACAAATGAATATTCACTAAATTTGCCAGGTGATATAACAAGTATAAAGATAGATGCAACTAGTTCTGATTCAAAGGCAAAAATAAATGGTTTGGGAGATGTTTCTCTTAAACCAGGAAATAATACTATTAATATTACAGTAACCGCAGAAAATGGTAGTACAAAAGATTATAAAATAAATGTCTATGTTGATGATACACCACAGATTACTATAAACTATAAGGGAAATAAAATAGGTGTAATTAGAAATTTTGAGGGAGTTACAATACCACAAGGTTTTACTGAAAACACAAAGGAAATAGATAATCATACAATAACATTATTTACTAATAAAAATATTACTGTAATATATGGATTAAATGAAAAAAATGAAAAATATTTCTACTTATATGATGATATAAGGAATGAATGTTTGAGTAAATTTATACCACTATCAATAGGTAATCATAATTTATATATAATTGATCCAACTTTCAAAAATAATAATTTAACTTTATCTACAATCACAATTAGTGATGAAAAAATAGATTGTTATAAGTTTGGTGATAATGTAGATAATTATTGTTTAATATCCTCTATTAATACTGATGGTAAGGCTTTGGAATATCTTTATGAATCAACTGAAAATACGGTTCAATTATATCCGTCATTTTTAGCAAGTAGTTTGGAAAAGTCTAATAATGTAATAGTTTATATTTTAAGTGCGTTTTTACTTTTGTCTGTATGTATTTCTGCATTTTTGTTTTATAAATTAATTAGTGGTGGTAAGCATGAAAAAAGTAAGTAGAATATTATTAACAGTTTTTATACTTTTATTTTTAATATTCCCAGTTAATGTAAATTCAGGAGTTTTTAAACAAAGTGTAGTATCTCAAAAAGTATATTCAACAGCAAGTTCGAAAAATCTTAAGAACTTAGTAGTATTTATTGAGTTTAAGGATAGTGATTTATCAGTTACTCATCATTTAGATGATGATGAGAGTGTAGAAAATGCTAAAAAGATATTTAATAGTGATGAGTTATTTGATATGGATAGTGTGAATGGTATTATAAAAGTACCTTCATTTAAAAAATATTATGAAATGCAAAGTTATGGTAAGTTGTCTATAACATCAGAATTTTTTCCTAAAGTTAATGACAAGATTGTTTCATATGTTGATATACATCCTATTGGGCATTATCTTAGATATAATGAACAAAATAAAATTGGTTATAAGGATAATACCGAAGCATTGCAAAGAGAAACTGAACTTATAAATAATGCAGTTTCTTATGTATCTAATCAGATATCTTTATCAGGTATAACAGCAAGTGATATTGATATAGATAATAATGGAATTATAGATGCGATAACATTTATAGTTGAAGGCCAAGATAATCTTCCATCAAGTATTGCTCATAGTGATTTATTATGGTCGCATATGCTAAATAACCAAAGTGTTACTTCACAAATACTAGGAAAAAGAGTTGCAGTATACAATTTGATATATGCATCAGACTATACAGAGGCAGCGGGTTTATTCTCTCTTAATCGTGGTACTTATGGTACTATTATCCATGAATTTGGTCATACTTTAGGATATATGGATTTATATGTTAAGAACAGTTCTTCATCAAATCCAGTTGGATTTTTTGATATAATGGGTAATTCTATTGGTTCTAATCCACAAAATTTCTTGACATATTATATTAGTGAATACAATTCTGAAACAAATTGGCATACTCCCTTACCTGTGATTAGTAAATCTACTAATAATATAACTTTACATAGGCCAAAGTTTATAGATGATAGTGAGAGTAGGGCAATAAAAATACAGATTGGGAACAATTCTGAGTATTTTGTAGTAGAATATCATGAAAAGCAAAATACTTATAGTACTTATTCAGTAGATGAAAGTGGAATAATTGTTTACAGGGTAAATGAAAATAATAAGTACCATGGAAATTCTGCTGGAAATCAGGGCCAAAATAATCATGTATATGTATTTAGACCAAATGAAACATCACTAGGAGCAGGGGAGGGAAATTTAACTCAAGCAACGCTTAATAGTAAAAGACCTACATTTGGGAAGAGTATTGGATCAACTAGCGGATTTGATAATAAAACTATACATTATTCTAATGGGGAAAATTCGGGAATTATTATACAGGTTACTAATCAAACAGACGATTCAGTTACATTTAATGTTACATTTCCTGAGACTAATGGAAGTGGTACATCAAGTGATCCATATCTTATTAATACTGTAAATGACTTTTTATATTTAATGAGTTTGGATACACAGGGTAAATATTACAAAATCATTAATGATTTAGATTTTAAAAATATAGATAAATATCCTATGATAGATTTTTATGGAAACTTAGATGGAAATAATAAGACTATAAGAAATTTAACTACTAATGGTTCTGGTATATTTAATAATGTAGGTGTATATGAAGTACATACCATAATACAAAATTTAAATGTAGAAAATATTAGGGTAAGTTCTTCAACAGGTAATCACCTTGGTGGTTTTGCTGGCTCTTTAAACAATGTTACATTAAAAAATATCGATTTAAAGAGTGGGACAGTGACTAGTAATTCAAATTCTATAAATATGTTACAATCAACTGGAGGTTTTGCAGGAAGTGCTTCAAATGATACAATAATTGAAAATTGTTATTCTTCACTAGATGTAACAGCAGAAAAAAATGTAGGTGGATTCATAGGTATTAATTTAAATGCTACTATAAAATCTAGTTATTCTACTGGAAAAGTAAACGGAAATAATAATGTAGGTGGATTTATAGGAATACAATGTATTACTGATAGTACATATAAAGTACCTCAAAATGTATATTATGATTCTAGTGGAAATAAGGCATTAAATGCTGTTGGAGGATATGCGAATAATATTCACAATTTAAATGTTTTAGATGAGAAATCATTGGGTAAAGGTATTGTTGGAATATATGTACCATCTGAAATAGAGTTATTTGAAAATGAATCTATAGAGTATGTGATAATAACTACTCCAGATGAGGCCCTTCCATTTTCAGTGAATGTAGAAAATTCTAATATAGAATATGTAAATGGTAAAATTAATGGTAAAGTGGTAGGAAGTTCTAATATATATGTAACTCTTTCTGTAGGATCTAAAATAATGAAATTAACAAGTAATGTTATTGTAAAAGAAAATCAAAATATAAATGTAACTGAGGCTCAAGTTTTAAATCATTTTGGATTAATTAAGAAGGAAAACTATGTAACTGGTTTTATATTAGGAGATGATATATCAACTATTATCCAAAGATTTTCTAATTATAAAGGGGTTGTATTTAAAGGTTTTAAAAATATAAATAATCAAGATATTAAGTCTGGTATTATTTCAACTGGTATGAAATTCACATTAAATATTAATAATATTGATTATACATATATAGCGGTAATAAAGGGTGACGTTAATGGTGATGGTTTGATATATGCAACAGATTATGTTAGTATTAAAAATCATATAATGGGTAAATCTAACCTTAAAGGTGCTTACCTATTAGCGGCAGATGTGAATAATGATGGCGTTATATATGCAACAGACTATGTAAAGTTGAAAAACTATATAATGGGTAAAGATGTTATTTTGCAAAAGTGAAATACTTTGTTTTTATTGAATTTTTGTTTATCATAATTATATTTCTATTGATATTTGTGTATATATATGGTAAACTATTGATGTTATTTTAAGGATGTGATTATATGAAAACATTATTGATAATTGTATCAGTACTTCTTATAATTTTAGTATTATTGCAAAGTGGTAAAGCGGAAAGTACAGGAGCATTAATGGGTGGAAATTCTGATTTATTTTCAAATAGAAAAGAACGTGGCGGAGAGTTATTTATTACACGTTTAACTTATGGATTGGGGTTTGCATTTATAATAATTAGTTTTATTATAAGTTAGTGTAAATGTATTATAAAAAAGGCTTTATATAAAGCCTTTTTTGTTTTATAATATATATAGAATGGGTGATTATATGAAAGATAAAATACTAGAAGTATTATCAAATGTAGATGCTTTAACTGTTGAGGAACTTTCTGATAAATTATTAATATCAGATGTCGATAATGTAAAACAATTAATGGCTTCTTTAAATGAGATGGAATCAGATTTTACATTATATAAAAGTAATAAAAATAAGTATATGTTATTTGATAAATCTCATTTAAAAAGGGGAATTTTACATGTAACAAGAAAAGGCTATGGTTTTTTAGAGGCAGATATGTTGGATTCTGATATATATATCGATTCATTTAATATGAATGGTGCGATTGATGGAGATACTGTTATAGTTGAACCAATTTTATATAAGGGTAAAACTGAGGGTCGTATTGTAAGGATTGTAAAGCGTGAATTAAAAGAGTTTGTCGGTGAATATATATCTACTAAAAAGGCAAAGGGTAAAATAAAATTAGATGATTCTAAAATAAAAATATCAATTGAAATAGATAGTTCTAATAGTATGAATGCAGTGGATGGACATAAAGTTGTTGTAAAAACAATAAAACAAATTGATAAGAATAAATATAAGGGTAAAGTTATAAAAATAATTGGTCATAAGGATGATCCAGGTGTTGATATATTATCAGTTGCATATAAGTATGGAATAAATAATGTGTTTCCTGATGAAGTGATAAATCAATTAAGTGATATACCATCTGTTGTAGTTGAGAGTGAACTTGAAGGTAGAAGAGATTTACGTAATGAGGTTATATTTACTATAGATGGTGCGGATACTAAAGATATAGATGATGCGGTATCTATTGAAAAGTTAGACAATGGTAACTATAAATTAGGTGTTCATATTGCAGATGTAAGTTATTATGTAAAAGAAAATACCCCACTTGATGTAGAAGCATATGAAAGAGGTACAAGTGTATATTTAGTAGATAGTGTTATACCTATGTTACCACATGAACTTTCTAATGGTATATGCTCATTAAATGAAAATGTGGACAGATTAGCAATTTCTTGTATTATGGAAATTGATGAATCAGGTAAAACAGTAAATTATGAAATATTTGAAAGTGTTATAAGAAGTAAAAAGAAAATGACTTATAGTGCAGTTAATCAAATAATAGAAGAAGATATTATTCCAGAAGGTTATGGGGAATATGCTGATAAATTAATATTAATGAATAGTTTAGCCAAAATATTAAGAAAGTACAAAGAAGGTAGAGGATATATTGAGTTTAATTCATCTGAACCAAAGATTATAGTTGATGAAGAAAAGAAACCAATTGAAATACAAAAAAGGGTTCAAAGATCTGGTGAAAAATTAATAGAAGATTTTATGATACAAGCAAATGAAACAGTAGCAACTCATATATTTTATATGGAACTTCCATTTGTATATAGAATTCATGAAAAACCAAAAGAAGAAAAAATACAAGATTTCTTAAAGTTTATAAGCGGATTAGGATACTCTGTTAAGGGTAAGTTAAAACTTGATCATCCAGAGACAGTTAGAGATTTATTATTATCTTTAAGAGATAAACCTGAGTATCCAGTATTATCTGATCTATTGTTAAGATGTATGAGAAAAGCAGTATATTCTAAAGATAATTTAGGACACTTTGGATTGGGTAGTAAATGTTATACACATTTTACTTCACCTATTAGAAGATATCCAGATACTACAGTTCATCGTTTGTTAAGAAAATATTTATTTGAAAATAATATAAACAATGATGTACTTAAATTTTGGGATGAGAAATTAATTACATTATGTGAACATACATCTTTAAAAGAACAAAATGCGGTTGATTGTGAACGTGAAGTAGATGATATGAAAATGGCTGAATATATGGCTTATCATATTGGAGAAGAATTTGAAGGATATATAAGTGGTGTTACTAACTTTGGAATGTTTGTAGAACTAGACAATCTAGTAGAGGGCTTAGTTAGAATACAAGATTTAAAGGGAGACTTCTTTATATACAATGAGCAGGATATGTCTCTTACAGGCGAACATAAAAAGCAAAAGTATAAATTAGGAGATAGAGTTAAGGTTAGAGTAGCCAATGCTTCTAAAGAAGAAAAACAGGTTGATTTTGTATTAGTTTAGGGTGATATTACATGGAGATTTTAAATAGAAAAGCAAGATTTGATTATGAAATTATAGACACTTATGAAACTGGTATTGTACTTACTGGTACAGAGATTAAATCTATAAGAAATGGTAAGTGTAATTTGAAAGATAGTTATGGTATCATTAGAAATAATGAAGTTTTCTTAATAAATATGTTTATTAATTATTATGAAGAAGGTAATAGATTTAATCATAACGAAACTAGGTCTAGAAAATTATTACTACATAAAAAGGAAATATCAAAGCTAAAATCTTATATAGATTTAGATGGTTATACTTTAGTACCTTTAAAACTTTATTTTAAAAATAATATTGCTAAAATATTACTTGGTGTTGGTAAAGGTAAAAAGAATTATGATAAAAGAGAAACTATAAAACAAAGAGATATAGATAGACAATTAAAAAAAATGAATAAGTATTAATATTTGTGATATAATACTTTCATGGGGCTGATATGGTTTCGACGTAAATAGTCAAGCATAGATGGCAAGTCGTAAGGTATGCGTAAAATCCAAATTAAATATAACTGGAAACAGAAACGAATTAGCTTTCGCGTAATAATTTTGGCTTAAGCGCTTCTTTTATACTTTAGTCTACGAGGTATTTAAGAGGCTCATTTTAGTAGACTATATTATATTTTTGCCCATAAGTATAATGAATATTAGGGCTAACTAATGTCAGCAGTTGTCAATTGATGGGGCATTAGCAAAATTATTAATTGACTAAACTTGTAGAGGTTTATGTATTGCTATTTTCGGACAGGGGTTCAATTCCCCTCAGCTCCACCATTAGATAAAATCGTCGCACCGAGCGATGTTTATATAAGTCAATCTGAATGTGATTGATTTTTTCTTTTTCAGTTAGTAAATACATAAGCAAGCAACGTGGTATAACCCCCTCAACAGGTTTCTATCATTATTTTTCAATTTCAGAATGACTTACACAGGTAATTTTGGTATAATATTTATAGTTAAAACTTAATGAAATGAGGTGCTACTCATGAATATTGAAAATATGCAAAAAGTATTGTTAGAATGTTACTCAAAAAATTTATGCTATCCTAAAGTTCAAGAAGGTTGGAGTGAATTTAATAAATGCTTTGGTATGTGTGCAATAACATCTCTAGTCATTAATGATTATTTTGGTGGAGACATTTGTAAAATTCATGTGGATGGAATTTGTCATTATTTTAATTTAGTAGAAGATAAAATTATAGATTTAACTTCAAGCCAGTTTAATCATGAAATAGATTATAAAGATTATCAAATTGTAGATAGACAAAAACTATTAACTGATGATACAAAGAATAGATATAACATATTAAAAACAAGATTAATAAAAAGGTTATTAGAACTGGTTGATGAAAAAGTATACTGTTGTAAATCTTGTGATAAATTAGTTGATAAGTTTCCTAATAATGCAACAGTATTTCTAGGTAAAGATCAGACAATCGTTTTAGTTGGAGAAGCTCCTGCTAATAATGGGTGGAGAAAAAGCCATAGTGTGATATAAATGGCAAAGTATTACCTAGTGGAGTTGTATTACAAAAATTATTTTGTATTATTAATAAAAATATTTTTGAAACTACTTTTTTAGAATCAGTTAAATGTTATCCTTTGATACGAAAAAACTTAAAAATTTGTTCTAGTAATTGTAAGAATATTATGCTAGAACAACTAAGAATATTAAATCCTAAATTGATTATTACTTTAGGAGAATTTTCAACAAGAAATATACTAAATTTTAAATTTAATAAGTTTGCAGATGTAGTTGGTAACATATATGAAGTTAATGGTTATAAAATATTACCTATATACCATCCTAGCCCAGTATCTCCAAAAAGTTATAAAGGTAATATACCTATACTTAAAAAATTAAAAGAAACACATATTTGAAAGGGGGATTATTGAACTATGGAAGAAAGCAAAAATTTAATAATTAGAAGTAGCACAGAAGAATTTTTAACGTTTAAAATTCAAGAAGGTGATAAAGGAATCCAAGTTAGATATGATAAGGACACTTTATGGATGACTCAAAAAGCAATGTCAGAACTTTTTGATACAGGTATTGATAACATAAACGTTCATTTAAAAAACATATTTGACTCTAACGAATTAGATAAAACTTCAACTATTGAAGAAAATTCAATAGTTCAAAAAGAAGGAAATAGAAACGTAACAAGAAAAGTGTTGTTTTACAATTTAGATGTTATTATTTCGGTTGGCTATAGAGTTAATTCTTTAAGAGCAACACAATTTAGAAGGTGGGCAACTAATATTTTAAAAACATTTACTATACAAGGTTATGTTCTTGATAAAGATCGAATGAAGAATGGAACATTCTTAAATAAAGATTACTTTGAAAAATTATTAGAAGAAATCAGGGAAATAAGACTATCTGAAAGAAGGTTTTATCAAAAAATAACTGATATATATGCTACTAGTTTAGACTATGATAATAAATCACCACTGACAATATCATTTTTTAAGAAAGTGCAAAATAAAATGCATTATGCTGTTGCTCATCAAACGGCAGCAGAGATTATTTATAATCGCGCCAATTCCACTAAAGAAAATATGAATTTGACTTCCTGGAAGAATAGTCCTAATGGTAAGATTATGGAATCTGATGTTGTGATTGCAAAAAACTATCTAACAAAAAATGAATTAAAAGATTTAGAAAGAATAGTCAATGCATTCCTAGATTTCGCTGAGAGCCGTGCAGAAAGACATATACCAATGACAATGGAAGATTGGAGTAAAATATTAGATAAATATTTATTGTTAGATGAAAGAGATATTTTAACTAATGCGGGTAAGATATCTCATGAACTGGCTGAAGAAAAAGCGTTATTAGAGTTTGAAAAATATCGAGTGATTCAGGATAAAAAGTTTGAATCTGATTTTGATAAATTTCTTATAGAAGCAAATCAAGATAACAATTAATTATTTTTCGCATACGTGTATCGTTATGGCACCATTTGGAAATCTGTTCGAACTATTCGAACTTTTAGATATAGAATCAATTCGATTGAATTGGTTTTTTTCTGTTTTTGGAAAGAAATCATAGGAAAGGTTGGTGTCTATGATTAATGTAATCAAAAAGGAAATTGATATGGAGGAATCTTTAAAGAAACGATTAGAGATTATATGTGATTTTTGTAATACTACTCCAACTATTATAAATGGTAGTATAAGAAAGATTGATAAGACTAATTTAAACTATATTGAGCCTCATAGAATTATTATCAATAATGTAATATTTCTTGCTTTTAATTATTTTAGTGAAATCTATATCAATAATTTAAGCAAGAAGATTAAAATATCAGAATTAGAAAACTACATAAAAACTATGAATTAATGCTTATTCCCTACAAATTGGTAATAGACAAAATAAGAAAAATGTTGTATTATGTAATTGATTTACAGAAGACTTATTTTGAGAAGTAAAAGTATTAGTTTGTAGTACCTTTACTTCTCTTTTTTTGAAAAATTAAGAAAATGGAGATGATAATTTGATGTATGATGATGTAAAAAAGATAGCAGGACTCTATATTAGAGTTAGCATCGTAGAGAGGGATTTAGTTTATCAGAACAAGAAAAGCGTTTAAGCGCTATGTGTGAGTTCAAAGGTTATGAAGTATATAAAGTGTATGAAGATGTTGTAATAAGTGCTAAAACAGGTAATAAACGCCCTGCATTTGACGAATTATTACAAGATATCAAAGATAAGAAATGCAATACCATTGTTGTATTAAAATTAGATAGATTAACTCGTT
>CAOKET010000002.1 GCA_948467605.1 uncultured Mycoplasmatota bacterium
AACATATGATTTCTCATATGCTCTTTTTTTGAGTCTATTTTTATCAAACTAACTCGTAGAGTTCTTTTCTTTTTTGTAATTTAATCTAATGTCTTCTATGGCCTTTACCAGGTCTTCTGTTTTTTCTTCCGTTTCTTTTTACATATGTATGCAAATTAATTTCTTTAATATCCTTTTCTTGTTCGGCACTATATATTGTTTTACATTCACTAAAACAATAACTTACGTCTATCTTATTTTTAAATACCCACATAATTGTTTTACATGGAAATTGTGCTTCTAATTTTGATTCTGCTATTATTTCTCTTAAAACCCCAGTTGGATTATAATCAACATCTAGTATGATTTCACCATAATTTGACATTAAACTTGTTCTAATCTTATTACCTAAAATTGTTTTGAATTTTTCTATATTTATTTCATCTTGTTTTGGTCTACCAGCATTAATTTGTTCTGATAAAACCATTGCTATACCTCCTGCAATACTTTTATCTCCATTATCGAATTTTGGATGTTTTATTACATCTGCCCACCAATTAACTGCTGTTTCTATTATTTTTTCGATTTGTTCTTTTTCTTGACTTGTAATTTTTAGTGAATTATTATATACATCAATCAACTGATAAAAGCTATCTTTATTATATATGTCTCTTTTTAAATATGAAAGACCAGAAACACTTAAAAAAGTATTTAGTTTAAAATATAATTGTACACCTATTCCAGTTTTTTCATCAACTTCATCATAAAGTTCATTATCATATGATATAAACTTTAATTTTTTATCTTCTTTAAGCAAGAAAAGTCCACGAATGTCTTCACAATCTGGTGATTTAATATACTTACCAAAATATATATTATCCGCTAATAATATATCTTCATCTGATATAGTACAAATAAGAGTTTTAATATCTTTGTCAAATGTACAAAATGTCTTAAAATCATGTGTTATAATCTCAAATATTTTATTACCACCACATTGTATTCTACCACTTATTCCTCTATTAAATCCTTGACTTTCATTTAGGTAAAAGTAAGATAAAAAATCCCCTACTCTTTTTTTCTTATCTTGTTCTTTATCACTTATATTTTCTTTTAAAGTTCTTAAGACTCTTCTTAAGAAATATGTTTCATTACTATAAAAACAATTTTCCCCTATTCCATATTTTTCTATTGATTCTTTAACATATTCCATTATTTCATCTATTTGATTTTCTGTTAAAATGATATAATCAGATTTTATTTTAACCAATTTATCTTTCCCTGAAATCAAAAAATCTTTCATAGGAATTTTTGTACCATTTATTTCTAAAACAGATTCTTCATTTTCTTTTTTCATTTCTATAGTATCTTCAAATCGATTATATAAAGCCATAAATACGTCAAAATCTATTTTATCTTCCTTATTTTTTATTATTTGTTGTGTTAATAACATTCGGCTTCTTAAATACTTAACTGTTACTCTAGCAATTTCTTTTCTTAAATCTTCATTAAGTTCCATATAAACATCTCCCCTTTGATTGAGATATATTATATAGTATGTTTTTTATCTTGTAAAGATTATAATGTTATTTTAATTATTAATATATTTTTTTCTTAATTTATTTCGTTCCAATTTTTTTAACTTTAATTGTCCCAATAAATTCACCTTTAACAGGTTTACCATCAATATTACCCTCTAAAAATATAGCAACATCATTAATATTTCTAATAACATTAATATAATTAATTATTTTGTTACTATAATTTGAGGTTCTATAGTATTCTTCAAGCCTTTCTTTGCTAGTTTTCCTAACGCCTAACGCCGCAGGATATTTGCCAGATAATTTTATACCAGTTATAACTTCTTTAGCACTTTTATCGTTTCCACATGCTATTATATATTCAGGAATTTGCATTTTCTCATATATTTCTTTTGTTTTTTCATTATGTCTATCAAGTCTTTCCCTTGGAATTTCACTATCATATCCATTAGAATATAGGATATCAATTCTTTCTTCTTCCCTTTTATAAAGTTTAGGAAATTTTTCCTTTAAAATTGTTTCTAATGGTTTTTCATTAAGATAAATTGCTCGATCAGTTAATGGTATTAAATAATATTTTCTCATTTTTTTCCTCCTGAATACTAATTATTGCTATTATTCTTTCATTAAATATATTATATTATAAATTATATAGAAAATAAATAAGTATATAGCAAATTTATCAATTATATATTATAATTTTATTAGATATTACTTGGAGGAATAATATGAGTGAGTTAGAAACCAAAGTTAATAATTATATAAATTATGAGTTGCTAAATTTTAATAATATTAATACAAATGAATTAGAAGGTAATGATACTAAATCTAAAATTTTAAACAGGTTATTTTCTAGAAAATGGTCTAGGAAAGCACAGTTTGATGCGGCTAAAGAGTATACTGAGGAAAAAGTTGATAATATACTAGATAAAAAATCACAGTTTGTATTTTGTTATTGTTTTGGTGGCTATAAACATTTTTGGAGTCCTACTTATCCCGAGCCAGATTGGGCTGAAGTTTTCACTATAAAATATTTAATGGAATATGTTTTGCCAATTACTAAAATTCAGGATAAAAATATTAGTATTGAATTTGAATCAGAAGAAGTAGCATTAACTTATATGAATAATACAAAACAAGAAGATATGGATAGGTATAATGAAATATTTAAGAAACTTATAGATCATATTAGCAATCATAATAATTACAAAATTGATTTTAGTGTAGTTCTTGCAAGGGATTTTTATGATAAAGATGAGCTTTTAGATAGGATGTATAAATACTTACCCGATGTATGTAAAAGATTTGACTCATTAGATATTGAAGAAAAAAACACAAGACTGAAAAGAGCAGAAACTAATATAATGTGGAATGGTAAATGTGATTTAACAAATATATCTGATTGTGAAAAAGAAAAGTTTATTTATAATTCTAGAGTTTTGAATGAGGCATTTTTAGATATAGATTATGAATTAAGAGGAAAGGAATATTTTGAAAGAGAAAATTTGATTCCTTTATTGGGTTCTTTTGGTCTAGGTGCTGGTGGTGAAACTTGGTTGCATTTAGCATCTAATAAATCATCATTAGTTGATTTTTGGACAGGAATTGGAATATTAGAAATAAGAGATGACAAAATAATAGAGAAAACTATTTCTCATAAACAATTTGAACAAATTAAAGATAAATTAATAAAAATAAATTTAAAAAATGACTTATCTAAAATAAGTAATAATTATTCTTGGATTTATGTATACGAAGGGAAACTATCATTTTAATACAATAAGGAGGTATAATAGTGGAAATAACTTGGTATTGGATAACTAATCAAGTATTTGCTTTTTTAGGATTAATTTTTGTAGTATTATCATTTCAACAAAAAAGTACTAAAAAATTATTAATTTTAAGAAATATAGCAACATTACTAGTATTTATAGGATTATGTTTTTTAGGATATATATCTGCCGTAATATTCTGTGGTGCTGGAGTTATAAGGAATGCAGTTTCACTTATATTTGCATATAGACCAAATACTAAAAAAATTACTAAGAATATCGCATCTATTTTAATAGTTATATTACTTATTGCTTTAAATATTATTTATTGGAAAAACTTTTATAATTTATATAGTATAGTACTAGGTACTCTTGCAGTATATACTTTTATGCAGGATAGGGCATCTATGATAAGAAAATTATCTGTTGTAATTGAAATATTATCAATTATATATTATTCATTACTACTGTCCCCTACTAATATTGTTATTGAAGTAGTTGGATTAGTTAGTGCTATTATTGGAATTATTAGATTGGATAGAAGAAAAAATTAAATTTATAATGTTAAATTTTCAAAGCAAAAAAGGGTCTAAACCCTTATTTTAATTGTTGATATTATTTAATATGTTTTTAAACCATTATTTTCATTAGTAAATGGATATTTATCAAAGAATCTTATAATATCACTTAGTTCTTTTAGCATAACTAGTTTTACATTCTCAAAGAAGTGTTCAAAACTAATATCTTCATTATTTCTTAATCTGCATATTTCGTTACATATATTTTGTGAATGACTAATTTTGCTATCATTTCCCTCATAAGGTACAATACCAATATATTCATTGTAATTATATGATAGTAAATGTGCATTTCCATAATCTATATTTGGATTTTCATCTTTGATTTGCTCTATTAAAAGTATATATTTTGATAAATCTTCATCACTAGTATATATTACAACATTATCTGCTCGTCTATAATCATCATCTGCATTAATTTTAAACTCGTATTTTATCCCTAATTCATTGCACTTTTCTAAGAGTTGTAGTGCAAAAGCATGTAAATCTTTGTTATCAATTGATAAGTATATTTTTTTAGTTATATCCTCTTTCCTTTTGTTATCACCCTGTATTACAGAATAATTAATGAATGTCCAACCACCCATACTATCGTGTTTTAAAATTTTATTCATAATTACTCTAATTACTAAATCATGAAAGTTATCATTTTGAATTACACTGTTTTTATATGGTATATTTAAATATTTCTTTATCTCTACTAAAAATTCTTCAAAAGAAATATCTTGTTTAATAGAAAATGGTAAATCTATTTTAGATATAGATTGTAATCCGTTTTTATTATTGTAAAGGTAAGCACATTTATAAAAAAGTAGTAATTGTAAGTCATAATTGAATTTTGATTGTTTTCCATCTTTTTCAACTTTGATAAATGCCTTATATAGTTCTTCAAAGTTATCAAAAATATCAGAATTTCTATTATCATATAGAAATTTTTCTAGTTTATCAAAATATGTATTCATAAATAACCTCTCTATTATAACTAAATAAATTATATCATATATCAATTACTTTTCAAATGAAAGGATTCAAAGTTTTCTAGTTATTTGTTATAATACAAGTGATAAAAATAATACTTAAAAGAGGTGTATATATATGGAAGCAACAATCCTTGGAACAGGTTCAGTTTATTCAAAACAAAATTGTGCAAGTTTAATTATTGATAATAACATTTTAGTAGATATAGGTCCTTGTGTAGTTAAGCAATTATTAAAACAAAATTATGATTTAAGAAACATAGATACAATATTAATTGCTCATTTACATTCAGATCATATTTTAGATTTTCCAACCTTTATAGTTAATATTGAGGTATTAGGAATTAATCATAAAATAAATATATATGCTCCAAAGGGAACAAAAGATAAATTTTGGAATTTATTAAATTTAATGTATGGGGATTGTTTTAATGATTTTGTAAATAGTTATTTAAATTTTATTGATATATGTGATAATAAAACTTTTAATGTTAATAATCATGTAATTATAGTTAAAGAGGTTGTCCATATTGGAATTGAAAGTTATGGTTTTATAATAGATTCTAAACTTGGAATAACTGGGGATGCTTCATTATGTGATGGTGTAAAAGAAATATTTAGAGAATCTGAAATCTTAATTTGTGATTGTTCTTTAATAAAAGGTGATATGTATCATATGGGAATTGATAATATTATTGAATTGTTGAAAAATACCAAAGGTAAAAAAGCTATTTTAACTCATTTCAGAGATTCAACAAAAGAATATGTAAAAAATATGAATTTGGATAATGTATTTATTGTTGAAGATGGATATAAATTTGATATGGAGATATAATATGAGAATTGGTGTAGATATAGATGGTGTATTAACAAATGTAGAACAATTTTCTATAGATTATCTTAGTAAATATTGTTTTGAAAATAATATTGAATATAATATAGGTAGAAGTAGTTATGATATATCTGAAACTTTTGGTATTAGTTCTGAGAAAGAAGACGCTTTTTGGAATAAATATTTAGAGTTTTACGCTATAAATGAAAAAGCAAGGCCATTTGCTTCAGAGGTTATAAAAAAACTAAAGAAAGATGGACATGAAATATACATAATTACTGCTAGATGGCTAACAAATAGAGATGATAATATTGGAGAGAATATGCGAAAAATAGTAAAAAAATGGCTATCCGAAAATGAAATAATATATGATAAATTAATATTTTCTAAATCATCAAAAGAAAAGAAAGGTCATGAAATAATAGAAAATAAAATAAATTTAATGATTGAAGATAATCCTAATAATATAAATGAGTTATCCAGTATTGTTCCTGTAATATGTTATGATACAAATTATAATAGAGATTGTTTAAATGATAATATTTTTCGTTGTTATAGTTGGTATGATATTTATAAGAAAATAACTGAGATAAATTATAAAGATGATATGAAAAATTAATGTATATTATCATTTATTAATTTATTTAATAAAAATATAAAATGGCGTTTAAAAAGGATAGAAAAATTATATATCTACCCTTTTTATTTTTTAAATTATGAATCAATTTGGAAGAATAGTTTCTATTTTTTTAGAAAATTACTTTTCTTAAGGTTTTTGCAATATCATCTTTTGTTTCACATATATATTCTACCCCATTTTCACCTACGAAATATGCTTTATGTTTTCCATTACCTATTTTTGATAAGTCATTTGCTATAATATATTTTGCTTTGTTTTTTTCTCTTAATTTGGTTGCTACTTCAATTAATTTTTCTTTTGATACTCCATCTAATAATTTAAATCCAATTAAATCGGTTGCTGGTGATATCTTTTTTATTTCACCAATAACTTTTGGCGTTAGCGTTAATTTAAACATTAAATCTTGTTCATAAGAGGAAATTTTATGTTCATCACTTACTGTTATTTCTGGATGTCTAATTATTTCTAATATTTTTTCTGCCAATACTTCTCGTGGTATATTTAGATTATAAATTTTTTTAGCAATTTCATTTGCCAACATACTTGCAGTAATACTATATTCTCCTTTATAATCACCTACTGCTGCACTATGAATTACACTATCAATTCTATTATTCATTAGTAGTGTTCTTAATTCATTTATTAAATCATCTGTTGATTCAATAGTAATACATTCTAATTTTGGCGATGATACATTAGGTTTTTTAGATAATTTCGTAGACAAATAGTAAACTCTTTCAATTTCGTCTTCCTCATTTATAATAAAGTCCTCCGCAATTTTTGCCCCTAACGTTCCTGTTGACATATTTGTAATTTTCATAACCGCATCTAATCTCTCATTAGTTGGCCCCGATGTAATAATAATATTTTTTTTCATTTTCTTACCTTCTTTCTTATTTTTCCCACTTCTACCATTTTAGGGTTATTTATATAATTATCACTTCTTCCAAATCTAGAAAAATGATTTATAAATTCCCCATAAAAGTATTCAGATTCATTTCCTAATTTTAATACTGAAGATGGGTGATCTTCTGAAATGATTCCTTCTTTTTTTAACCATTCTTTTTCATGTTGTTGAATAGGTCCATAAACATAACTTTCGCCCTTACCATATGGTTTACCTTGATAAGTGGAAACACAGTTTATCATAAATGTATAAACATTCTCACAATGATTGTGTATTGCTCTACTCTCCTCTAAAAATACTTTTGGATTATTATTAGAACAAATACATAAAATCCCAAATATATCAGGAATACTTCTTGCGATATGATATGCATTTTGATAATATTCCATACAATTTAGTACAACTATTTTTTTATTATCAAAAATAAAGGTGTGACTATCTAATTGATTTTTTAGGAAATCATTTGTAGAAGTTTTTATATTTTTTCTAGTCATTGGTTCTGCACCACTAGCATTATACTTGGGTATTCTATATTCTTTGTTTTTGAAAAACACAACTGTTTGATTTATTCCATTATAATAAATACTTCCTGCAACGATTAGTTTATCACTTGATAGATTTAGAAAATATTCATAGTATTCTTCGTTATAACACATCTCTGGTAATATAATAACATTTGGATTTTTAGTATTAATCAATTCTTTTGCAAATTCTATTTCTTCTTTAAATTCATTTGTATCAAGCATATATTCTTCATTGCTATTACAATCAAGATCTACTTTTAATTGTAGTCCTAACACTTTTAACTCTTTCATTTTTTTCCTCCTTCATTTGTATTTTATAACAGTTGTTGATATAATTAAAATATATATTTCTTATGTTTATTATAAGGAGGACTTATGAATATTGATTTTAATCTTTATTATATCTTTTATGTTACTGCAAAACATCAAAATATTACAAGAGCAGCAGAGGAATTATACGTTTCTCAACCCTCTGTCACCCAATCTATTAAATCATTGGAAAATCAGATTGGTGCGACTTTATTTATACGTACTAAAAAGGGGGTTGCATTAACTGAAGAGGCCAAAGTATTATATGAATTTATTAAGGAAGGAATCACTTACATTAAAAATGGAGAAAATAAATTTCAAGAATTAATGAATTTGCAAGAAGGTACATTAAAAATTGGGGCAAGTACTACAGTAACAGAAAATATTTTGATTCCTTATCTTAAGGAGTTTAATGAATTATATCCAAAAATATCTATTTCAATTACCAATCATTTAACAGCAGATTTAATTCGGTTATTAAGAAATGGTAGCGTTGATTTACTGGTTTTAAATTTACCTACTAAAGAATCAAGTGATTTAGAAATAACTCCATTTTATGAGGTACATGATGCCTTTATGGTTAGTGAAAAATATAAGTATCTAACTAAAGAAAAATGTGATATTAATACTCTAGTAGATGCCGATTTTATCTTTCAAAAAAATCCATCTAATACTAGACAATTTTTAGATAAATGGTTAGATAATGAAAACATTTTGATAAATCCTAAACTTGAAGTTGTCAGTTTTCATCTAGTGAAAAATCTAACTAAAGCAGGTATGGGAATTGGTTATTTAACAAAAGAGTTTGTTATGCCAGAAATAGAAAGTAAGGAATTATTTGTTCTTCCAATTGCTCAAACAATACCTCCTAGAAAAATTGGTATCGTTACATTAAAGAAGAATGTACCTTCTTTTGCAGCAAGACAATTTTTGAATTTAATAAATAAGAAATTCAAAAACTAAATTACAATTCTTTTATATTTAAAATTTTTTTATTAAGTTTATATTAATAACATAGATTTAAAATTTTAAGAATATCTACTATTAATTTCAAAAAAAATTGCATTTCTGCAATCCCTTTGTCAAACATAAAGTTTAGGTAAATATAATTTTATCGTATTTTAATTTTGCAATAATTTGGTTGGGCAGCCATTGCCTCACCAAATTGGCCGGCCATTGGAGAAGTCATTTTTTCTAACTCTCCTCTTATATATTGTGAATTAGATTGTTGTGTTTGATATGTTGGCTGAGCTGCTGCTGTATCACTAAGTTCGGCAGCCATTGGAGAAGTCATTCTTTCTAACTCTTCTTTTATATATTGTAAATCAGATTGTTGTTGTTGATATGTTGGCTGAGCAGCCATTGACTTACTAAATTCTACTGCTTTTGGAGAAACCATTTTCTCCAGTTTTTCTCTTATATATTGTAAATATAATTGTGCTGGTTGATATGTTGGCCTAGCAGCCATTGGTTTACTAAATTGGGCAGCCACTGGAGAAGGTATTTTTCCTAATTCTTGTCTTTCCATAATTTTATGTCCTCCTTTTCGACTTGTTTATATTAACATAAAATTTTTGAAAAGTCTATATAATAATTACTCTTTAAACATTAATATAAAGTTATTAATTTGGTGTTTATGTATTTAGGTTTTCATACCATATATAAAATAATTGCGAAATTCAGTGATATAGAAAATTATTGATATTTATAGTATACTTGTATAAGTAAGAAGTATTATTAAAAGGTGAAAAAACATAATTAACAGTTTTAGATTATAACATGCCAAATTAACTAGAAAGGATGTATAGAATGAATATAAATGTTAATAAAGTTAAAATAGTAGTTACAATACCAGTAGAAAATGTTGAGGATGTTAGAGATGCAGTATGTGAAGCAGGTGCTGGTGTAATAGGAAATTATACACATTGTTCTATGTCTACTAAGTGTATTGGTACATTTAAACCAAATGATGATGCAAATCCATATATTGGAGAAAATAATAAGTTAGAATTTGTAGAAGAAGAATAGTTAGAAGTAATATGTGATATAGGTAAGGTTAAAACAGTAATATCTAAATTGAGGGAAGTTCATCCATATGAAGAGCCAGAAATAGATATTATTCCATTGTTAGATGAGAATAGTTTTTATTAATAGGAGGATAAAATGATTAATAAAGAAAAAATATTTCCAATAGGTATTGGTACTTGGAAAATAAATTATGAAAATATTGAAAATGACTTAGATGTAGAAAAAGGAATTAGTGAAAGTAATTTAAAAGAACTATGTGATTACTTTAGAGAAATACAGTCTAAATATGATTTAAAATATTATAATACACATATTTTTGTTACTGGCATTTTTAGAAACTTAATGCAAGAAAGAAAACAAGATTTGGTTAAATTATTTAATGATAAGTTTGACTTAAATTTTAATATTATTAGTCATGGCATTGAAAATTATTATTTAGCAAAGGCCATGGAAAATGATTACAATAATAAGAAAGTTTTAATTATTAATATGGGTGGTAAAACTACTGAATTAGTAACCTTTGTTGGAACTAAAATAACTGATACTAAAAACTTAACTATTGGAGTTGCTGATTTATTGAATAATTTTGAGAAAGTGAATGAAAAATATAGTGGTAATACCATTGAAGAAATGGAAAACTTTGTTGCTGAAAGACTATCTGATATTGAATTAGATAAAGACTATGATTGTGCAATATTTACAGGTGGCGAAGAAAGATTTGAATTATTAACAGGGTTTAATTTAGTAGATAACACTTTATTTAATGATAATATTCATAAATATATGTTAAGTTTAGAAGATTATATTAAAGGTACTGAAAAGGTATTTAATGATATTTCACTTGAAGAATTATATTCTTTAATGCCTTCAAATCCTAAATGGATGGATGGTGCAAGAAGTGGCGCTATTATACCTTTAGTTTTATTTAAAATGGCTAATGTAAAATGGATTATTCCATCTGACTTGAATTTAATAAATGGTGTAATTAACGATTTAAAATAGATTTATCTAAGTGGTGGAGAATGCAATATCTGTAATAGATAGTAAGGCTGGAAGTTGTGATAAAGCCAAAGTAATTGGAGAAATAAGCAACTGATAAATCTATACAATTTGGTGCATTTGTTACAAATTGTATGCCAAATGTAGAACATACTTTTATTGATTAAAAAGGAACTGTTATTATCTTTAGAAATATACCTATATAATTAGTTAATCCAAATACAGAATTATTTATTGGACCAGGTTCTGCTATTGGTATGAAGTATTTAAGGAACAGTATGAATAGGCTAGAAAATACCTAGGGGATAGAAAAATATATGTTCATGAAATGATTCCTTTTACGAGTAGAAATTTTTCAACTTCTCAATCTTTTTAATAATATTAATTATAAACACCATCCTTTCTTTAGGATGATTTTTTTGTAAAAAACAAAAAAACCAATCTTTCGATTGATTTCTATATATTAATGTCCGAAAAGTTCGAACAAATTCATCAATGGAGCAAGTGAAGAGAATCGAACTCTCATCTTATCCTTGGCAAGGATACATAATAAACCATTATACGACACCTGCAAAAACAATTGACAATATAGATTATACTTAATAATAATCCAGTTGTCAATATTTTATCCCTTCCAAATTTTAAATACATTTGCATTATCGCTTAATGGGGTTGGATCTGGCATATCTAATTTTACTATCATAGAGATTTTAAATGCTTTACCAAAACCAAGGCAATTTCCTGGCTGAATGGTTTTTTGTTTTTCTATAATCTCTACTGCAACATTAGGTATTGTTCCTTTTAAATATTCTATATCTTTTGGATGATTAGTTCTAAATAATATAAAGTTAGCACATTGTGATATAACATTTTCTACTAGTTCGGTTGGTCTTTGAGTTATTATTGTTAATAATACTCCATATTTTCTTCCCTCTTTTGCTATTCTTGAAAATATATTTGTTTGAACTAGATTTTCTTCATTATTATTTTCGATATATCTATGTGCTTCCTCTAATATAATGTGGAATGGATTTGATGCTCTATTTAATAGTTTTTTTGAATGTTCAAATATAAACTTCGATAGTATTTTTACTATAAATTTTCCAATTGTATCATCATAATTTTCCATATTTATTAATACTATCTGTACATTTTCTCCATTTTCTAATTTAAACATATTTATTAAATAGTTTTCTAGATTTGTGTATTCTGTACACTCGAATATTTTTCTATTTTCACTTGTAATAATTGAATGTAATTTAACTTGTAATATTGATATACAATTATATAATGATTCATTATTTAATATATTTTCTGAAATTATTGTAAATGCTAAAGCGTCCTCGAATGTTTTTAAATCATAAACTAAGTTGTTTTCTTCAATATTATATTCAAGTTCATCATTAATAAATGTTTCTAAGAAAGATATTATTAAAAACTCTTCTACAAATGAACCAGTTTTCGAAATATCAAAGCATTTCTTAAAATTTCTTTCGTATCCTAATCCCTTTACATTAACCTCAAGTGAGATATCTTGTGTATTACACATATTTAATATGTCAAATATTTCATTTCTTATTTGAACGTTTGATTTTGTTGAATACATTATGGAAAGTATTGCTTTTGCTAGTATATGGTTTTTTAATTTAGTTACGTTGCTATCATTTGCGCAAAATATTCTAACTAATTTCATAGTTTTTTCTAAAACCGTGATTTGTTTATAATCGGTTGCACCTAATAATAGGGCCATATCGTTAACATCTAGCAACCAAACTGGTATTTTTAATCTTCTATTTTCATCATAATCTTTACATATAAAATTACTATTATAGTTTCTTATGTTGCTAAATGATTTTTTGTATTCACCATGTACATCGAATAGTATTATATTCGAGTTTTTCATTAAGTTTCTTTTATCATAAAAGAGTGATTGCAATATTCTAGATACACCATATGACTTACCACTACCAGTATTTCCAAATATTGCTATGTGATTACCAAATAATTCATTTATATTAACTCTATATGGATAATTTGAGTATTGTGGTAATTTTCCAAATAGAAAACTCTCTATATCATTTGTAGATGCTAGAACATCCATTTCTTCTTTTGAAATTGTTCTTATAGATGAACAAAATCTAGGTTTATTTACAATTCCATTTATAAACTCATTGTTTATAAATTCTCCAATCATTCTTATAGTTAATTGTTCTTCATTTATTTCTACTATTTCGCCTAATATTCTTCTTGTATCATCTATAAATACTACATGTAGATTCATAAAATCATTTACTTTTATTACTTCTTTTGAAAGTCTTATCCTAACTGTACTCTCATCAACAAATATTATTTCGCTTGACATATTACCACCTTTTATTCTACTTTTATAGTATATAATTAATAATTTAAAAAAGCAATGCAGTTTGGTACATTACTTATAAATTTTTATTTTTCTTTTAATTTTTCTACATCAACTTGATTTATAGATGTAAATCGTTTACTTATTTTGTCAGTTGTTGTATGTATATTTTCAATGTCTTTATTTACAGTTTCTATACTCCTTGACAACTTATCCCAACGATCTTTATATCTTTCAAACTCTATTCCCAATTTTTTTAGTTCTTCATGTATAACTGCTGCATATTTATCTCTTTCCATGTTTTTTAATATCATTTCTATTACACTTAATGTACTAATTAGTGTTGTTGGAGATGTTATCCATACGCGTTTTTTATACGCATATTCCAATAAATCCATGTGATATGCATTTACTTCCGCAAATATAGCCTCTGCAGGTAAAAACATTATTGCCTGATCACTAGTAACACCTGGAATTATATACTTATATGATATATCATCAATATGTTTTTTAAAATCTGCTTTAAATTTTTTAGTAGCAATATCCCTTTCCATTTGATTTAAGTTTTTGTCAACCATTAATTGATAATTCTCTAGTGGAAATTTTGAATCTATTGCAACTTTACCTAATGGAGATGGTGCGAATAATACACAATCTGCTATATAACCATTATCAAACGTATATTGCATTTGATATATCGAATCATTTCTTTCACCAAACACATTACTAACAATATGTTTTAAATTAACTTCTCCAAATGTTCCTCTACTTTTTTTATCTGTAAGTATACTTTGAAGTGATATTATATCTCCAGATAAATTGTCGATTTTCTTTTGTGCTTCATCTATTTTTGATAGACGTTCTACTATAGATGTAAATGTCTTATTAGTTTTTTCAAAATTGTCATCTATTCTTGTATTAACTTTATTTTCTATTAAGAATAATCTTTCTTCTATTTTTTGATTTAATTTATCAAAATCAGTAGTTAAATTTTTACTAAAGTCATCTTTAAATGTATTGATTTCTTTTACTATGTTTACTTCAAATCTGCCAAGTCTCTCAGTTGTATCATCGTTTCCATTTCTTCTAAATAATAATATTGTTACTAATATTATTAGTATTACTAGTAATATTATAATTATATACTCCATGTTACCACCAATATAATTTTATCATAAAAGAAATACCTATAAAAGTATTTCGTATTATTTTATCTTAACTTTTCTATCATTAATTACTTGTTCTATCATAAGATAATTCATTTTAAATCTAACCTTTATTCTATCTCTAACATTTGGCTGTATTTTAGTTTTTATTCTTTTTTCTACCTTTTTTAGTATTTCTTCTATGTTATCTTCATCGATAATTTTTAATTTTTCTACAATTATATCTCTATATATAGAATCGCTATAACATATAAATTTGCTAAGTAGGTTGTAACTATAACCATTTACGGTTGTATGATGATCTTCTCTATTTATTCCTACCGAATAAATACCCCTATTAATAGAATAATATGATAACATTTTTTCATTATCAAATACTTTTGCAAAATGTATTCCATATTCATTTTCTACTATTCCAAAATTTTCTATGTGTCTATCTATATTACCAATTAAAATGTCAAATATGAATATATTAATTAATTCTTCCATTAATATTTTTATTTGTTCATTGCCATAAAGTTGTGATAATGCTACCCATATGTCTTCTAAATTATTATATCTTTCTAATTGTCCTTCTTTAAATGCTCCTTTTAGAATTTGTTCCATAGTTATATATTTATCACTTGGTGATAAAAAACTTTCACTTATTACTCCGATAAAATTATAGTTTGATGCCAAATCATAATGTGTACATGGTATACCAAATTGTTTTGCTATTTCTTCAGCGATTAACTCATTATATGCCCCATCAATAATTTTTGATTTTTTGAAAAAATACTTTTTATCTTTATAGTAAAATGAAAAATGTCCAGTATATTTGTTAATGTATTGCATGGTTTCGCACTTTAATTTTTCTATTTCAATAAATCCTAGTTCATCTCTTGCCTTTTCCATAGTAACCTTCCTTGGTTACTTATTATAACATATTTTATTGTGTACTTTTTTAATATATTAATATCTTTTAATGATTTTAGTATTATAAAATATCCTGTTATCATTAGAAATAATGGTACACATATTCTAAATATTATTCTAGTAAATATATAGTCAATATCATCATTAATAAATGAAAGTGAATACACATGGATTGCTATTATCATAAATGATGCGATTAATCTTGCTATATCAATATTTAGTTTTTTTTAATATATTCATTTTATCTTCCTTGTAATTATAAAGCCATCTATATCAGGCATCATAACATCTAGTATTGCTAGATCTATATTTAAATTATCTATATCAGTTAATACATTTTTACTACTGTAATATTTATATACATTATAGTTTTCATTTTTTAAGTATATTTCTATTAAATCTGCGATTTCTTTTTCATCATCTACAACAAGAATATTCATAAGTACCTACTTAAAAATAATATTATACCTTACTTTATATATTATTAAAATTGCATTTTACATTTTGAGTAAAACTTATTTTATATATAATGTAAAAGAGAAGATAATATATCTTCCCATAATTTATACATTAGTCTATATTTATATTTACACTACCAAAATAATTACGTGCTTTTATTATTAAATAGTTACTACCATCTTTTATATTAAGAGCAAATTCATATTCACCACTTTTTGTTGCAAGTATTTTTTGTTTTCCCTTTAAATTCATAATTACTTCTATATCTCCTGAATAATTATCTATACGTAATTTAATGTGTATTGTTCCACCATTTTCTCTTTTTAGCGTTGTTCCACCAAATAATATTTCTTTTCCATTAAAGTTTTTATACTTTGCTTCATAAGTTCCTACATAATGGTCTTCCCCAAATTTGCGTTTTCCTTTTAAAGTTATATTATTAGTTAGAATTAAATCCCCAATATTTTTATTTATATTATCATAAGTATTAATAATCATGTTCTTACTACATCCTTGGCAAAGTACTATACTAATTACTAATGTAAGAGCAAGAAACCATATTTTTTTTATCATTTAATCATCTTCCTCAAAGTTATCTATCCTTAATAATATTTTTACTGCAAATATATGTAATTAGAAAATATCCACCATATATAATAACGATTACACTAGCAGTCATGATAATTGATGGTAATAATTGATTTGTACCAAAAGAGGATAATATATAATTGCAAAATTTAATTCCAAAAACGGAATGAATAATTGCAATTAATAATGGGAACATAAAGAATATAGCAATTTGATTAAATAACGCTTTATTCAACGATTTTTCATCTGTTCCTATTTTTCTTAGTACTATAAATCTTTCTTTATTGTCTGTACTTTCTGACAATTCCTTTAACGCTAGTATTGCAGCACTACTAATTAGGAAAATTATACCTAAATAAATACCAATAAATGTTACCATTGCACCAAGTCCTACACTTGATTCATATATGTGTAACTTTGTTGCTGTTTGTAAGTTAGTCATACTAGCATATGGATGACTTTCAATACTTCGAACTATGTTTTCTATATTTTCTTTTTCCTTCTCTATTTTTACATTATAATTTCCAATTATTACACTTTGTATACGAATTGACTCATCAACAGCATTATCTGGTACTATGAATATTCCAGTATTCATATGATTACTAGACATATGATAAAATCCATTTATAACTTTATCGTACTTTGGGCTATAAGTTTTGCCTAGTAATGTAATAGGAGTATTTAATTTTAGAGATTCATTTCTCATTATATTTGTCTGTTCATAGTCAGCTATTATGATATATTCATCGTCATTCAATGATAATTCATCTAAGTTAAATAATCTTGCTATCTTGTTATAATCACTTAATTTTATAAACTCTTCTTTCGCATTAAAGTCTGCAAGTGGATAGAGTCTATGTGCCTCATCATAATATGAACCTAGTGTGTCTTTAATTAAAATGTCATCAGTGGAATATGTATTAAATTCTATTATATCTTTTAAATATTTATCTATATCATAATCTAATTTTTCTAGGGTTTCTCTTGCTGATATTTTGGAGTCTTCAATCATATTTATATTATATCTCCAATTAGAATTTGCAATTTCTTCGGTCAAATCTAATGTTTTATAAAATTCAACATCAGCAGGTGCAAGTGTTTTTAAATTATGTGTCATAGAATTTTTGATAGATAATGCACTAGATAATACACATATTGTTACAAAAAGCATTAAACATATAATTGTCATTGATACAACTGTTGTATTTATCTTGCTACTTAATTGTCTTAAGGTAAAACTGTTTAGTCCCCTATAATAAAGTTTTTTCATACTCATTACTATTTTTAGTATTAAGCCTGATAAAGACCAAAATATAAGAAATGTCGATACTGCACCCATTATTATTGGTTTAAATATCTCAACTGCATTTGCTAGAGAGTTAATTCCATTAGTAACTAGGTAATAGGCGTACCCTAAGATACATGATGATATTATAAATATTATTATACAAATAATAGGATTTTTTAGTTTTATTTTTTCAGATTTTTTACTTCCATGAATCAAGTCTATAAGTTTACATCTACTAACATTAATCGTATTAAATATCATTACGAATAAATACATAATACCAAAATAAATTAATGTTTTAATAAATGAACTATTAGAGAATATAAATGTGAATTTAGTTAAATCTGCTTCAAACATATTTGCAACAAGTATACTCATAAACTGTGATAGTATAATACCAATCGCAAGTCCAACTACAAGTGATATAATTCCTATAAAAAGTGTTTCAACAAATAAAATCATAGATATTTTTCTTTTACTCATACCTAAAGTTAAATATATTCCAAATTCTTTTTTCCTTCTTTTTATTAAAAATCTACTTGCATATATTATTAAGAAACCAAGTATAAATGCAATAAAAACACTTACACCTGATAATAAATTAGTCATTAATTTTATAATGTCTCTTGTATTTGAACTTACATTCATCATAACAGTTTGACTATCAAGAGCATTAAATATATAAAATATTGCAACTCCAAGAATAAGTGTAAAAAAGTAGATGGCGTAATCTTTAAAACTTTTTCTTATGTTTTTTAATGATAATTTAAATAACATCACTTAAGTCCCCACCTAATAATGTAACTACATCAATAATTTTATCAAAAAATTCTTTTCTTGATGATTCACCTTTATTTATTTCGTTAAAAATTTTACCATCTTTAATAAATATTACACGTGATGCATAACTTGCTGTAAATGCATCATGGGTAACCATTAGAATAGTTGCCTCAAGTTCACTATTTAGTATTTCAAATCTTTCTAGTAGCATTTTTGCTGACTTAGAGTCTAGGGCTCCAGTTGGCTCATCTGCAAGAACAAGTTTAGGTTCTGTTATAATTGCTCTAGCAGATGCCACTCTTTGCTTTTGACCACCACTCATTTGATATGGATATTTGTCTAAACAATCACTAATATTTAGTTGTGCTGCTACTGATTTGATTTTTTTATCAATTTGGCTAAAATTAATATTTTGTATTGATAAAGCAAGAGCAATATTTTCATACGCTGTTAGAGTATCTAAAAGATTAAAATCTTGAAATATAAAGCCTAAGTATTCTCTTCTAAATTTATTTAAGTCATTTCCTTTTAATTTAGTTATATCAATACCTGATATGTATATATGTCCAGATGTTACTTTATCGATTGTAGATAAACAATTTAATAGAGTAGTTTTCCCTGAACCACTAGCACCCATGATTGCAACAAATTCACCCTTTTCTACTTCAAAACATATATTATCAATTGCTTTTGTAAGAGATGATTTATTACCATAATACTTTTCTATATTTTCAACTTTTAAAATATTTTCCATATATAATATTTCTCCTTTCCATATACATAATAGAAGAAAATATCATTTTTGTCGTTTTTCTAATATTTCAATAATATTACAATTTTGTAATATTACTTTAAAACTTCATAATATCTATTTTTAGAAATTATTATTGATACTTTTGTATATTTATTTTCAGTTGATTCTATTTCTATTTTATGGCCTAATTTTTGACATAAGTTTTTAGCAATGAATAGGCCCATACCTGTTGATTTTGTCATTATTCTCCCATTTTTTCCAGTAAATGTTTTATCAAATACTTTTCTTATATCACTAGGTTGTATACCTATACCATTGTCTTCTATAGTTAATATTATTTTATCCTCATAATCATGAGTGTCTATTTTAACATAAGAATTTCTTATTTTTCTTTTATATTTTATACTATTATTTATTATTTGGTTTATTATAAATTCTAACCATTTGGAGTCTGTATATATTTTATACTCTACATTTAATACTATTAAATCTATTTTATTTTCTAATAAGTCATCTTTATTTTTTAATGCCACATTACTAATTATTTTATTTAGTGAAACTTCATTTATAAGATAGTCTTTTTCTGCATTTTCACTTCTTGCATAATATAGAACCTGCTCTACATAGTTTTCGAGTTTTTTTATTTGTTCTTCATATTTTTTATCAAGAATACTACTATTATTATGGGTCATTAAAACAAGAGATGCGATTGGTATTTTTACCTCATGAATCCACATTTCTATATACTCCTTAAAATCATTCATTTGTGATTCAATAGAATTTATAAATTCCATCATAGATTTATTTACCTCATAAAGCGCTTGACATAAAATCTCTCCATCATAAAAGTTAGGTTTATTAATTGTTTCTAAGACCAAGTATGCTTTATCAAGTTTTTCAATATTAGATAAAAGATTTGTATAAAAGTCTTTTCTTCTAAAATACTCTATTGATAAAATAACTATAATAAAGACAAATAGTATTACTGATGTGACTAATATCAAAGATTTATCTATTTTAAATGCTAAAAACATTAATAATAGTACTATATATATTACTAAAAATATAATTATTAAGTATAACTTGTCATTTAAGAATTTTTTTAAACTCATGATAGTATGTAACCTATACCTTTCCTCGTTTCAATGGCATTTTCATATCCAACGCTTTTTAATTTTGATCTTAGTCTACTTATATTAACAGTTAGTGCATTATCATTAATATATTCATTATTATTCCAAAGATCAGTCATAAGTTCATCTCTAGTAACAATTTTATTTTGATGAGTTAAAAGATAGTTAAAAATAATCATTTCATTTTTAGTTAGTATAACTTCTATATCTTCTCTTTTTATAATACCTTTTTGCATATTTATATCTAAGTCTTTATAAATTAATATATCATTATTATTTCCAGTTCTTTTTAAAACGGCTGCTATTCTAAGAAGTAGAATATTTGGATTGTATGGTTTTGTAATATAGTCATCTGCACCATAACTCATTGATAATACTTCATCACTTTCTTGGTTTCTACTAGTTACCATAATAACAGGAACATTTGATTTTTTCCTTAAATTTTGAAGAAGTAATTCTCCATTTATATATGGTATATTAATATCTAATAATACTAAATCTGGTTTTATTTCCAATATTTCATTAATAGCATTTTCAAAATTATATATAATAAAGGAATTATATCCAGAGTTTTGTAGTAGGCTTGCTAATTCATCTCTAATTACTTCATCATCTTCTATTATTAGTATTTTTTTCATATACTCACCTATATATATTATAACATGTATAATAATATATTAAACGTTACAAAATTGTAAGAATAAAAAAATACAAACATAATTATTCGTATTTTATTTCATTATATTTTTTAAAGGCACAGCAATACTCTTTAGTTTTTCAAAACATTGTTTAGCCCTTTTTATTTCAAGTTTATTCATTGTAACATATCCTCTTGATGTACCATCACTAGGAAGGTCAACAAGTAGTGCATAATCATCTATACCAATCCATCCATTATTAATTATTTTAATAAGTTCTGGATGATTTTTTCTTAGTTCATCTATATCAACAAAACTCGTTATTATCTTGTTACTGGATAGATATCTTTGAATATATTTGTTACTTTTATATATTTCAATATTAGATGAACTAAATATAAATATTCTATGCATTTTTACACCGCGATCTGCCGCATCAAAATTACTTTGAATAAATTTTCTTTCTGCAGGATCTTCATTCCATTCATTATCCATCATAGTAGATGTAATCCACATCTGTGAACCACTCTTAGTTTCATTAAAGAACTTGTCTAAGATTCGGTAAAATTTTCCTGAATCTAAATCTTCTGTTTTGGATTGTTCATCAAATGCCAAATATCCACCATCTGATATTAATGAACTACCATTAGTATATTTATGTCTTGTGAGCATTAGATAAATATCATCTGCAATTTCATATGGGTCTCCAAGACGTTTCATAGGTATAGAGGATGATGTTTTATTAAATGAATCATCACTTTCCATTACACCGCCTATCCATCCTGCTACTACTGAATTAAATCGTACCCCATACATTTCTGTATAAACATTTGCAAATGTTTTAACAAGATTTTCCTTTGCTGCTTGTGCTGATGCATACGCAGATGCTCCAAACGATCCTCGATATGCTTCAATACTATTTACTATTACTATACTAGATTCAAAGTTCATCTTTTTTACTATTTCTCTTACTAATAAATTTGCTGCAAATACATTTACTCTATAACTATCTTCAAATTTATCGTAATCAAAATCTAGTGAATCCTCCAATTCAAAGTATATTTCCATAAATACAAATCCATAAATGTCACCATGTATATCTCTTACTGTATTTAAAAGCGTATCTCTATTAAAGTAGTCTACTACCCTTAATTCTACATCACTAGTTATTAAAGTTTTATCTATATCACTATATTGTTGATATAATCCTATAATATAATATCCTTTTTCTAGTAAGATTTTTGTTAGTTCTTTACCTATTTCAGAATTAATACCTGCAATAACAATTACTTTTTTATCAAGTTGTTCTTTTGAGTAAGCAGTTCTTTTATCTATTGGTTTACTAGTATTTTTAGGAATATTCCACCTTCTACCTATTTTAAATGCTCCTGGTATTCTGTTGTTATTTAGTAAATTTACTATTCTTCTTTCACTTATTCCCCAAAGTTTAGATGCCTGTTTTACTGTTAAATATTCCATTTCTATCACCAATTTTATAATATACCTAGTTCGGAACAATGTCAATATGTATGTACTTTATATAGTGATAGAAATTATTGTTTAAAATGCAAAAAAGAAATGATTTGTTGTCATTTCTTAAATAAAGTTTACAATTTTTATTTTATTTCAAACCTTTTTACTAATGTAATAGATGTTCCATTCTTATCTTTTGTGTTAATTGATAGTTCGTATGTTCCTTCTTGAAGTGTGTAATTCATAATTTCAATTGAAAGATGTTTTGGAGTATCATTATCAATTGAATAAAGTAGTTTTGCAGGAAGCGAACCATTTTCAACCACTGATAATTTAACATCATCTGATGTTACCCAATCAATAGACTCATTAAAATCTATTGAAATAGACTTGTTATTGGAAACATTAAAATTAGTTATTTGAACTGTACTCTCTGGTTCAGTTGGTTTATCAGGTGATACATAATCAGGAAGTTTATAATGATCAACAAAGCCAGTACGATAGTTTCCAACTTCATCTATAAATAATGCCCAAACTCTTGTATTTTTTGTCACCTTAATTCCTGTTAAATCAATGGTAATAGTATTAGAACCAGCATTTAATGTTTGTTGTTTACTTTCTATTGCTCCAGTTAATATATCATTTGCAAAAGGTGTAGTTGAGTTATTAGCATATATTGCGCCATTCCATTCATAAACACCATAATATACAACTCCTGGTTCATCTGAATTAAATGTAAATTCTGCAGTATTTTCATCAACTCTAGTCACATTATCTACTGCACCTGTAATTACAGGTGGGTTAAAGTGAGATACAAAGGTACCTTCTATTTTCTCATTTTCAGATATTTTAATTTTAACGGTATACTTATTATCTTTATGTCCATAATTATCAGGAACGATTAAAATATATGTTAATCGATCTGGACTTGTAATAAAAGTTGCACCATTTGTTGTTAAGTTTTTTTCTTGTGGACATTCTATTTCAAAATCACTTAATGTTAATTCTTTTTCAGGTGCTTTATTTAATACAAAGACAAAGCGATTAATAATTTCTTCTTTTGCATAGGTTATTTGGTAACTACTTCTATTTACTTCTTTTATTTGGCTAGGTATTTCAAAAGGTCCTTTTACTTTAGCAATATTATCAAAATATCCCTCTAAAACGTAATATAAATTATATGATTTTCCTGCTTCTAAATTATCTATTGAAATTATATTGTATCCTACCTTCACAGGCTCAGATTTTCCTTTTGCCTTTAATGATTCTGCACTAATGATTTCTTTCGTTGTATTATCTTCTAGTATGTAATATATATGTCCGCCTTCATCTACACCATATAATTCTAATGTGGCTTTTTCATCAGATATTCTTTCAACTACTACATTGTTTACAGTTGGATTTGCATAATCTGTATCAAAATCCCTGCTTATAATATTTCCATTTGGAAGAGTAATGTAAAGAGCATAAGAATCATTTTTGTAATAAGAAGTAGTTAATGTATATGTTTTATTATCAGTTGTAGTAAGATTAAACAAAGTTATACTTTTTCCAGCATTACAAATAACAGAAATATCATTTATAGTTAAATTAACTGGTTCGCTTAAAGTAAATGTAACGCTTCCCTGTGTATTTGAGATGGCACTTACAATTTCAATTTTGTTTTCTTTTCTAATTAAAATATTATCTATGTTTTCACCAATTGTAGGTTGGTTTGTAACATTTGTATATATCATTGTATTATTTGATTCGATTGTAGTATCAATTATTGTTCCATTTCCTGATACTGTTGTATTTTCTCCTTGATTTTTAAAAGTTTTAATTGTATTTCCTTTATTTACTCTAATAGTACTACTTTCTTTATTTGTGAAAGTATTAATTGGTGCATTGACAATAATTGTAGCATTACTACTTGAATTTGTAAGCGTATCTATACTCCCGTTAATAGCAATTGTTCCCTGTGTATTTAAAGTAGCATTTTTTATTGGGACATTTAAAACTACTTCAGATCCAGAATTAACTTCTACATTTGTAACACTAGTTGTTCCGTTTATTTCAATATTACTATTTATAGAAATTGATTGTACTGTACTTCCATTTTTTAAATTAACAGTTGCCCCATCTAGTGCTTTGTTCATTCCAACAGTTGCTCTAGATCTTAAAACTAGTCTTTTTGTTTGATTAGTTACATCAATTGACGCTAGGGAGGAATTTATAATATCTAATTGATAATTTCCTGGTTTTTCTAATACTAGTTTATTATTAACTTGTATGCTGTCTAATACAATTTTTACATTTTCTTCTATATTTGAACTAACAGTAAGTGTGTTATATTTCTTATTTGATACTAGTATTTCACCATCTTTTATCATACTATTAGTAATTATTAAATCTTCAATTTTTTCTGGTTCATTAGGTTGACCTGGTTCAGATGGTTTGGCTGGCTTTGATGGTTTTGTTTGATTTGAACCTGATTGGGTATTAGAGTTTGTACCAGTTGATGGGTTGTTTTCAACTTCTGTAGATATGTGATTTTTATCCTCGCTAGAGTCTTCTTGTGTTACATCATTATTATCTACAGTTTGATCTTTTGAATCCGTGTTTAATTTTTCATCATTATCAATTACTGGTTTTTGATCTTGAGGTTGTTTTTGATTTTTTATATGATGGTTATTTTTAATAATAAAAGTACAAGTGATTATAACTAGTGCACAAACAACAACAGCACAAATAGCAGTAATTATTTTTGAGTTTTTACTCATATTATCACTCCTTTTCCCTATATTTTTACATATTTTTTATAATATGTCAATTACACTTTACAATTTTTTATATAAGGATTCATTACTTTAATACATTAAATTTTATGATAGTTTATGAATTTTAGTGACAGAATTTCTATATTCTCTAGCATGTATGTTTTTACTTCAAAATTTCTTTATTAATATATTATCAACCCCATAAATCCATATTTAACGATTACTTTTAAAATCAATATTAGATAACTTTGCTTGTTTAATTAAGTCTTTTGTCGATAATTTATATTGTTTTCCATCTTTTATAAAATAAGTTCCACATTGTCTAAATTCAAAACTAACGTTTTTTCTGATACATTGTTCTCTAATATCTAAAGCCCAAGAATAGTCAAATACTCTAGCATTACAATCTGATTCTCCACCAACCACTACAAGTTCGATTGTTTCAAGATATTTTTCTATATCAATTCTTTCTAATAATGGCTGTGCTGTAATACATTTATGTTTTATTGGTAAGTCTTTAAATATAGATAATTTGTAATCTGCATTCTTCCTATTTTCGATAGTACAACATACAACTACATTATCATATCCATCTTTCCAATCATTTGGAATACATTTCATAAATCTATCAATTCTTTTTGTTAAAAATAGAAAAATACAATCTTGTCTTTCTCTTATCATATTCCAACAATCATCACGCCACTCATCTGCTTCTTCAATTAAAAAGTCAGTTGAAAAACATAAATAAACAATACCTGATTTCATTTTATAGTTGCCATTTTTTAATTTTTCTATTGGTTTTTCGAAATCCTTTGTTTTTATAATTTCATTAGTATTTATATTTCTTTTTAAATCACCTTTATGAATATAGCAATGTAAACACCCATCACTACATTTTTTACACCCTCGCCATGGATTCCACATTGCCATATCATTCACCCCTAAAATCTTGATTTTTCATAATTGTAAGGAATGCTTGTTCCTACAACAACATCTTCTATCTTTTCTATAATTAACCAATCATCCATATTACCTTGATGGTCAAAGTCTAATGGATTAATGCTTTCTACGTTATTAAATTCCACTAAACATAGACACTTTTTATGCCATCTTTCTTTTTGTTTGTCAGTTAATTGTAATTTACTATTATTGTCTTCAATAGTTTTTATTATTTCATCTTCTGATAATTTAACAAAATTTTGAACATCTTTTACAACTGCCTTTGCTGTTATTTTTTTTGTTCCTTTTTCCATAAAATAAAGTATTTCGTCTTTAAATACTCTACTATGTGGTATTTTTCTTCCTGCTGCTCCTCTTATAATCATTGTTTTACTACCATCTAAAATCTTATTTAATTCTTTTGATTTGTCATCACAATATACTAAATGTACCATAATTTTTTCTCCTTTTTCTAATTTACAAATTACTATTTTACAAATTACTATTCATGCAAAACTTTGTATTAAAATTATACCATAAAAAAGCAAAATCTAAATTGATTATACTCTTATTCCTCGAAAAATTTATCTATTCTAGCATCTATTATTATAGAAATCTTGTATAAGGTCATAAGTGATATATTATTTCTATCATTAGATATCTAATACATTTTAGATGATTGACTGATACACCTAATTTTTCATCAACCTTACGCCTTTTTCATTCCTATATTTTTTGACGTTTAAATCTAAAAACACTTAAAAATGTTAAATAGAGGCATATTTTAAAAATATAAATTACCACATAGAGTATTAAAAAAGTGATAGGTATTTCGGACTATCTTCAGGGGACTGCAATATTGTAATAAATTGCTTAAAAAGTGTAATAATTTGGCTAATTTTTGATAAGAGATCTCAACTAAAGAGAACAAAATTAAATAAAAGTATCTAATTTGTATGTAAATTGTATCTGCCCTCTTCAGGTATATTCGGTTAAATAAGCTTAAACAAAAAAACATATTTCTATGTTCAAATTATAAATTATTAAAATAATCGATTATTTCCTTCTTTGAGACATCAAGTGTTATATGAACAGATATAGTGGGATTTAACTGATTTACATCTTTTCTTTTAAAAATTACATAATCATTTTCTAATATTGCTTTTTCATATTTAACATAAAAAAATTTGTTAAATTTTACTCTTCCAGGTTCTGATGATCCACTACTATTTTTGATTTCTATATTTGGATTCATTTTTACTTTAATCATTTCGTCTGGTAAGTATTCTGCATCAAATTCTTTCATTATCTTATTAAATAACCCATCAAGAACTAATTGTTTTCCATTTCTACCTGTCGTTCTAATTTCGCTACCACGAGTCGATACTATTCTACTTCCATCGTTTAAGTGAGCATTTAAAATATCTGGCTCCAATGCAATCAATTCATTTTCTTTTGTTGCACTTACATAAATATCAATGTTTTTTCTAGAAAAATAACATAAAGCAGCATCAATCAATTCTTGTTCATCAAATTTATCTCTATAATTATGACCTATTTCGGAAATCAAATTTGTTTCATTATTAAATTGTTCGACAAACTTAATTAATTCTGGAGTCTTTTCTTCAAAATTATCTGTTAAAATCAATTTACCATGTTCATCATAATATAAATCAGATTCTCCCGCTTTTGCTTCCCTCTTTTTAAATTCTAATTTGATTTTATTGTTATTAATTATTATTTCAGCATCACCTTCGGCAGGATTACCATACTGAAAAATAAAAATATTGGGATTTCGAGTACTATAAAACAAATATCTAGCAGCAGAATATGTTTGTTGCCCAGAGTTTAAAAAGTTTCTACATTCAACAGGAAGAGAGTTTAAAGGCGATCTATCAAAATCGATACACTTATTTAGCTTAAATATTTTAGCTAATGTTTCAATATAATTACATTCAGATAATATTGATCTTTGTAATGATTTTCCGCTATTATATTGTTTTTCTAATTCATAATTTCCGCTTCTTATCTTTTCTATGCAACCAATTATTTCATAATTTTTTTGTAAATATTCTTCATATTCTTCATCTATTTTATGATTTTCTTTATAAAATTTTTCAATCCTTTTAATTTCTTCATCTGTTAATACCAAATTAGAATCATTTGAATATATTGTATCAAGAAAAAAAGATATTGCTTCTTCTCTATTCATCATTATCATCCTCACTTTCTACAAATAAAGAACTACTATGGACTCTATTGAAAATATTAACATCGCTTTTTATTCCAAGGGCTTCTAAAAAAATTTTATTTATATTATTTCTATATTCAATTGGAAATTTGATGTTTTCTTGTTTTTTTCCAGCATTCATTTTATATGTTAAATATTTAGTCTCATTATTTTGCATTTCTTCTGCTATTTTATTAATTTCTTTTTTTTGTTCATTTGTTAACTTGTTAAAAAATATTGGTATACTATTAATAATTGTTAAGGGGCAATTTATTCCACCATCATATAATCTCCAATACCAATATGCAAATGTAGAATTTAGCATACAATATACATAATTGTATTTTTCTTTATCTTCTACATGAACTACTCGTTTACCATCTCTATTTAATTCTCTCTTAGAACCTACTGTGAAATATCTACATGTTGTAGGAACAAATATTTCATATCCATCTTTTGTACCAATTATATTTCCCATTTTTTGATCTGAGACATTTTCCCATTGATCTAAAACATTAATTAATTCATTGTGGCATTTATAGTATGCTTTCTTTTTTGAATCGATTAATTGATATCTATCATTAATAATACTTTCTAGATATTTCTTTTTTAACATTTTAGCTCTTTCATCAGTTTTAAATCTTATTAGTGGACTAAATCTAAAACCATTAACTCCGTCTTTATTTTCAACAACTGTTATTGCTGATCTTACAGAATTTCCTTTATTACTATTAAAAATTCCATGCTTTCTTCCATTGAATATGTTACCTGGTACATTATCAAATGACACTACAAAACCATTGTAATTATTCATTACTTGTCTTAAACTGTAAAACTTACCACTACCTATAAAACTATATGGAGTAATTATAACTGATTTATTGCTTTGCTTAATTATCTTTTCTATAAAACTTGAGTATAACTCTTTAGAATCAATAACTACTTTTGTTACATCCCAATCTTCACCAATATTTAATATTTTATAATAAGGTGGATTTGAAATTACTTTAGAGTTTTTAGGTAATTTAACTTTTTTACTTAAAAAATCACAATGTTTCGCATTTATCTTGTTTAATAATTCTTTACCATATTTAATTGCAATAGTATACTTACAAATTCCAAGTGCTATTTCATCCACATCATATAAATATAAATTACCATTAGAAATTAAATTGTAAGCCTTTTCTTTACCTATTAATTCTAAATATGCCAAGATTAAATTTCCAGCACCACAACCAACATCGCAAACATTTTCTGCATCTAAAGGTTCTAACCACTCAGACATCAATAATGCTACATCTTTTGGAGTATAGTATTTTCCCATTTCTTTTTTATTAATTTTATTTTCATGTTCTAATCCTATTTCATATAATTCTCCATAATTATCTATTTCAAACAGATCAGACTCAAATTCTTTTTCTAATGTCTTAGATAGTATTGAATGCCATGTTTTTTTTAGTCCTTTTTTATCGATATCATTTATATAATCTTCAATTAAATACTTTGCCATATCAATACCATCCTTTCCTATAAACATTATACCATAAATATTGGTAATAACATTAAAAAGGCAGGAATTTTCCCGCTAAATTAATTTAATATGTATATTATTATCTTTATCTAAATTCCATGTACATTTAGTAGGATTATACAATCCCTCATTTGTTTTTAAATTGTACTTTTTATATAATCTGCTCATTTCTTTTGAAAAATATTTTCTATCTTTACTTATTGGAACATTTTTTAATATTTCTCCATTGAAAGTTAAATCAAAAAAATCTTTATCGCAAGAAAATTTTTCAAGTACTATTCTTGGGATTCTCAAAATTGTTGCTCTTATATCATTCACAGAAATTTCTTTATCAACGCTTAATATAATTTCATCATTATTTGTGCGCACTATATCAATACTACTGTTTTTTTCCTTATAAAATGACTTCAATTCATTTAAGCTAAATTTTGGTTCATATACAAATCCGATATTTTTTTCAATACATAAATCTATTAATTCTTCACCATCTATTAATATAAGCTTGTATCCTAATTTACTCTTGGCGGCTAATTCTGCTTCTTTTGTAAATCTTCCAGTTGTAATAATAATTCCAACCTCATCAGAATTAATAATGCCTAAGTGCCTTTGAATAATTTCAATTCCAATTGGAGAACCAGGTTTATATCTTTTTGCTTGAATTTTATAAATAACACTGTCTACATCATCATTTATTAAACTAGGTCTTATAGCTTCTAAATCTATTCCTCCATCGCCTGAGGCTTTAGTTACAACAACTTCACTTAATCCTAATTTTTCAAGAAATGGTTTTAAAAATTTTTCAAACTCATAGCCATTTTCAAACGATTTGTAAAATTGATCTAACACATGCTTTTTTTCTTCGTTATTAAGAGATACAATTGCCATAAAATCACCTCATCAATCAATAAATATTATAACACAAAATAACAGTTTTACCGTAATATCTTGCTAATTTATTGCAATTAGTTACATTCATAGCTTAATTTGTATGTATTATTAAGTTTATTGTAATTTCAAAAAGTGCCTTAAAGCCTTATTTTACGGGCTTTTAAGCAAAAAAATACCCCGATCTCTCAGGTCTTCAGTGGGCTTTTATTTAATTTTAAAACTTTTATTTTTCTTTATATTTCGTTTAATTTTCACCAATTTTGATTAAAATAAATTAAAGTATAAATATAAAAGTTTAAAATTTTGCTACCTAAATGCTACCTGAAAATTTAAAAAATATTCTTTCATAGAAATTGTAATTTGTAATTAAAATTCATTTTCCAAAATATGATTTAGAAACTCCACAATATAAATTTCCCTACCTTTAAATAAAACTCTGTTAACATTCTGATTATTTATAAGTAAAGTACCTTTTAGCATATCATATTCTACACAACAATAATTATCTATCTTAAGTAATTTATCTTTTAGTTTTATTTCAGGTATATTATAAATCATTGCAAGTTCACTTCCTATGTTCCTTTCTTTTGCTCTAAATAAATGTCCACAATATAAACATAAGTGAGTTCTATGTGGTGTATAGGCAAATTGCCCATTATCAGAGTGGTAGCGACCACAATGACTGCATTTTACTATTTCTAATGGTATATTATTTAGTTTAGCTAGCATTATTCCTCCAAAATCTTTATAAGTTAATAAAGAATTATCATATTCTAAAACTCCACTAAATTCATTATTATTTATTATTATTTTAGGTATAACACTTTCTAAAACGTTTTCATATCTAATATTTATATCTTTGATTTCATTTTGCTTAATATTTAATCTATTATCGTATATTTCTTTATTACTCCAAAGACATTCATCAAGTTTGTTTCCCAATTTATCATAAGCAAAAGATTTATGAACAGTACAATAATATTTAGTTGTTCCTTGTCTTGATTTTCCAATATATTCTATATTACATTTCATAGTTTCATCCCCTCCAAATTAGATTGAAATTTTTTTATTTAATCGTTTCTATTTTATTACTTTTAAGTATATTTAATTTTTCTGGATCATTTAGTAATGATAAACTATCGACTAACTTAACACCATTGATTTCTTTTGGAATAGGATACTCTTTTAAACTTAAAAATTCTTGTTGATATACCTTTTGATTTAACAACTTGTCTATATTATTTACTTCATTTGCTATATAACTTTCTAAATAATAAAGAGTATAAACATTTTGTGACTTTGAATATTTAAGTTCATAATGTGAAGCCAATCTTTTACTAATTGTTGTCTCATTAACCCCAAAGGTTTCATTAAATTCTTCTATAAGAACCTGTTTTCTTTTCTCCTCATTAAATCCTTTTTCTATTTCATATTTTGTAGTATAAATATCATTGTATAGATCAATAAGTTCTTTATATGTAATATCTTTATTTTCAATATTGAAATCATTCATTGTAAATTTATTGTGCTGTTGAAAAAATGGATATAGCACATTCCAAGTAGTAGGCTTTATATTATATAACACTAATCCCTTATCAGTATATGTATATAAGTCTGTTGCACTATCTAACCTAGTTGGAAACATTTCTTTAGGTACTTTTTGATTAAGTATGTCTTTAGTTATAATCATTACTTCACTCTCCTATATTATTCTTATTTCATAATCTAATACTTTGCAACCTTCATTTAATTTAAATTTTCCTTCAAATATTTTGTCTTTAAATAAATATGATATAAACTTTTCATTTTGATCAAATTGATTTATTTTTGACAAATACTCCATCTAATGAAACTTCTAATAGCTCTCCTTCAAAATTTTCTGCTGTAAATATTGTTCCCTCGGCAGAATCTTTCCAATAAGACATTACTTGTAATCTAGGGTTAATTAAGTGTAAGCCTGTTTCTTCATAAAACTCTCTTGTTATACAATCCAACGGAGTTTCCACTTGTTCAAACTTACCACCTGAAGGGGCATATACTTGCCGCATTTCTTTTATTAGTTATATTATATCATTTTATGAGCGTTATTTATACAATTTTAGGTAGCATTTTTATTAAACTTTTTTAACCAAAATTAACACTTTTTAAAGTTTTCTATATAAATTTTTATCATTTTTAGTTCATAATAACAAAAAATGGAGCCTTTCGGCTCCTTCAGGGGGTTTTGGTTGATGCACTCTCACATTTTATACCGTAAGAGCACAGGCGCAATATTGCTATCACGCTAACATAATCATATTATTAAATCGATTAAAAGTCAATGAATTTTGGTGAATTATTTTTAATTTAATTTTTTTAGTTTGATTTTTCCAGTATATACGGCATCTGCGGTACCCGTTAGGTATACATTGTTTGTACAGTCAAAGTCCCAGTAAACTTTTAAAACTCCATTCTTCATATAAACGTCTACTCCCCTATTTGTCTTATTTGTTATAGCAGATGCTACTCCTGAGGCACATGCACCAGTTCCACATGCTAATGTTTCTCCACTGCCCCTTTCCCATACTCTCATTCTTATTCTATTTCTATCAATTATTTCTACAAATTCTACATTTGTTCTATTTTTAAACATTTCATGATTTTCTATACTAGGTCCTAATTCGTTTATATTGACTTTATCGACATCTCCAACAAATATTACGGCATGAGGATTACCCATTGATAATATTGTTACATCTAGAGTTTTTCCATTAACTATTATTGGTTTATTAATGTAATCATTTATATTTTCATCAATTCCAACAGCACTTCCTCTAAAATTTGGTTGACCCATGTTTACCCTCACTGTTTCTATTTCTCTTGTTGTATTATTTATATTTAAAAATATATCCTTTATTCCGCTTAATGTATCTATTTTTAATTTTGGACCTTTTATTTTTCTTTCTTCATATAGGTAAAGTGCAACACATCTTATTGCATTACCACACATCTCTGCTTCTGAACCATCTGCATTATATATTCGCATAAAGCAGTCGGCTTTATCGCTTTTTTCCATGATTACTACACCATCAGATCCTACCCCTGTATTTCTGTTACACAACTTGCTTATATAGGGTATTATATCTAATTTACCATCATCTAAGTTGTCTATAAATATATAGTCATTTCCTAGACCATGCATTTTTTGAAACTCCATATTATCACCTATAATAAAGTATGCAAAAATACATTTATGGCAACTAGTCTTGGTTATTTATCTTATTTATTTCTTCATTTATATTTTTATAATCATATATATTTTTTGTTTCAATAAATTTACTAGCATCTTCTTTAGTCTGCATAAGAATTTTGTAATCATTTTTAAGTGATGCGATTTTAAAAATCATATCTCCATGTTGTTTTACACCAAACAAATCACCATGACCCCTTAGTTTAAAATCGTTTTCACTTATTTCAAATCCATCATTTGTTTTTGTCATTACTTTTAGTCTTTCATGTTCACTGTTACTTATTAAAATACAAATTCCTTCCTTTTGTCCTCTTCCTACTCTACCTCTTAACTGATGAAGGGTTGATAGTCCAAATCTAGATGCATCAAATATAACCATAGTTGTAGCATTTGGTATATCTATTCCTACTTCTATAACTGTTGTGCTTATAAGAATATTTATTTCATTTTCTTTGAATAGGTTCATTATATTTTCTTTGTCTTTATTTTTCATTTTTCCATGTATTATATCTATATTATAACTTTTAAATGCTTTTTGTAGTTTTTCTTTTAAATCCATTACACTTTCCATATTGCTAGAGTCACTTTCTTCTATTAGTGGTGCGACTACAAATATTTGATTATTCTGTTTCAGTTGTTCATACATTATAGATAGTACATCTTTAATCTCATCATATTTTTTTAAATATGTTATTACCTCTTTTCTACCTTTAGGAAGTGTTTTTATACTAGTTATATCCATATCTTTATATATCGTTAATGCATATGTTCTTGGGATTGGTGTTGCACTCATATATAATACATCTGGTTTTTGACCTTTATTTCTTAATATATGTCTTTGATTAACTCCAAATCTATGTTGTTCATCTGTTATTACTAGTCCTAAATTATTAAATTCTATTTGTTCATTTAATAGTGCATGCGTTCCAATTATTAAATCTATTTCATTATTTATAAGTTTATTATATATTTCTTCTTTTTTAGATTTTGTGATTGTCCCTGTTAGAAGTTCGACTCTTAGTGGTAATATTTTTTTTATATTATTGTAGTGTTGATTAGCAAGTATTTCTGTTGGAACCATTAGTGCACTCTGATAATTTGCTTTAGCCATTAGATAACATGCGGCAAATGCTACTATTGTCTTACCGCTTCCAACATCACCTTGTATAAGTCTATTCATTCTCTTAGGACTATTTAGATCTAAAATTATATCGTCAATTGCCTTTATTTGGTCTTCTGTTAATTCAAATGGTATTAAACTTATAAAATCATCTTTCCATTTCTCATTTATATCTCGTATAAAATATTCATTTTCTTCCTTATTTTGTTCTCTTAATTTCTCCATTTTTAACATAAATATAAATAATTCTTCATATTTTAATCTTATTAATGCCTTTTTTAGATTTGATTCGTCTTTTGGATTATGTATTTCTATTAGACTTTCATCTTTATCTATAAATGAGTAGTTATCTTTTAAATAACTTGGTATATAGTCCTCTACTTCCACACTTTTTAGTGCTTGATTCACATAGTTATTTATCATCTTACTACTTATACCAGTTGTGCAATGATATATACTCTCTATTTGGTTATCTAAATTTATATCCAACTTTATATCACTTGCAGTTATTGTATTTCTTTTTTGGTCATATTTTCCTAGTATTATTATTTGATTATTTATTGTCAAATGGGGTTTTAAAAATGCCCTATTAAATATTACAACATTTATGAGTTTTCCGTCTATTTCTACTTTAAATCTCAAACTATTCATTTTTCTTTTTATGTATGATATAGTCGGTGTACTAATTACTACTCCCTTTACTACAATTTTATTAAAGTCGCTATGTTCCATTAAAGATTTAGTTTCAATTTTATTATATCTATACGGATAATAGTTTATTAAATCATTAATATTAAATATACCTAGTTTATTTAGTAGTTTTATATTCTTTGGTCCTAAACCTTTTATTTCTTGTAATTCCATAATTACCACCTATATATATTCTAACATATATTTGGTGATAAAAATTTTTAAAATCTGTTATATTTTAATCAATATATACTATAAATAAAATTTATTCTGTTAATGTTCTTACTGTTTGCTTGTAATATGTTTTTATTTTTACTTTTCTATTACCAATAGCATTTTTATATATTTGTCTTAAGCAATTTGATAGTTCTATTATATTTGGTAATGGTTTATTTTGATAAATTCCATCAATTAATATTTGTCTTTCAATAATTTGACATTCTATCTTTTCTAATTCGTATATTTTATCATTTACTTCAATAATTGGCTTTTTAAACATTTCGATACATGCGTCTACTGCAATTTCACAGTTTATTTTCCTATCATTAGTAATGTTATTTTTTATCATAGACATTAATAGGCATGCTGCTTCATCAAAACTATCTATTTTTCTTGACATGTTTTCTTCTACAAAATTATATAGTTCTTTATAAATTTTTAAAATACTTAAACACTCATTTTTATTTGATGTTTTTACTCCACTTTTTTTAATTGATGATTGTATACATTTTATTACTTTTATTAGGCTTTTCATAGCAGATATTCATCTCCTTTGAGTTATTATTATTTTAATTCTTTTTATATATAATGTAAATAGTTTAAACTTTATTAAAATTATTTTATTTTTTTATCGTTTTTGTGTTGACAAATTCATATTGTTGAGTTAGTATATACATCACCAATTCGGTTTAGGCGAATTGGTGCTAGTATCACACTAGCCAACCCCTTTTTATTCTTTTTTGAGGTTGTTTCAGGGGGAGCAACCTCTTTTTTATATGCAAAAAGGAAGCAATTGAAAACGCTTCCTTATTTTTGAGACATTTCTTTATATATATTATGTCTTTTCATAGCGATTTCCTTGTTTTTTTCTAATAACTCTTTAGCATTATCTTGATTTACTAGTTTTAACATGCTGTATCTTGTTTCTAGATTTAAAAATTCTTCATATTTTTCATAATCTGGTTCTTTGTTATAAAGTTTTAGTTTGTTTTCACTAGGATTGTACTTAAATATTGGCAAGTATCCACATTCTCCTGCTAGTTTTTGATGTTCTAATGCATTTTTCATACCGCCTTTTATTCCATGTGATATACATGGTGCATATGCGATTATAATTGAAGGACCATCATGTTTTGCTGCCTCTTCAAATATATTTACAACCGACTCTTTGTTATACCCTAAACTTACCTGCGCTACAAAGACATTTTCATGAGACATAGCGATTTTGGCTAGGTCTTTTTTTACTGTTTTTTTGCCAGTTTCTGTGAATGATGCGACGCTTCCTGTTCTACTAGATTTTGATGATTGGCCTCCTGTATTTGAATATACCTCTGTATCTAATACAAGTATATTTATATTTTCGTTACTTTCTAATATATGATCTATTCCAGCATAACCAATATCATAAGCCCAGCCATCTCCACCTATACACCAAACAGTTGGCTTTATAAGATATTCTTTATATGATTCTAATTCTTTAAATGTTTTTAGATCTTTGGATAATTTATTTGTTATTTCCATATCTTCAAAATTATCTATATATTCTTTATAAATTGAACTATCTTTTATACTATTATTTTTTAACTTTTCTTCAATTATCTTTTTTACCCTTTGTCTCATTATTTTATGTGCAGTGTATATTCCATATCCGACTTCTGCATTATCTTCAAACAAAGAATTTATCCATGGTACACTATATGGAGTACTTGGAAGACTTGCACCATATATTGATGAACATCCAGTTGCATTTGCAATTATCAAATTATTTCCAAATAATTGAGTAAGGATTTTTAAATAAGGGGTTTCTCCACATCCACTACATGAGCCTGGATATTTAAATTTAGGTGGTTGAAACTGACTATATTTTACATTATTTCTTTTTTCTATATCTTTTTGTTTTACTTTGTTAAATAAGTAATCATCTTGTTCTTTTTGTTTTAGTTCATGTATATTAACCATCTCTAGGGCCTTCTTACCCTTCATTCCTGGACAGGTTTGAACACAGTGAGTACATCCAGTACAATCGTTATAAGAGACTCCTATCATAAAGTTATAATCTTTAAGATCTGGTCCAATCGCTTTTAAACTGTCATCTTTTACATTTTTGTTTTCTTCTTCATCAAGTAAAAATGGTCTTATTACCGCATGAGGACACACAAATGAGCATTGATTACATTGAATACAATTTTCCTTTATCCATACTGGTACATATTCACTTATTTTTCTTTTTTCAAACACCGTATTTCCGCCCTGGTATGTGCCATCTTCATGATCTATAAATGCTGATACTGGTAAGTCATTTCCCTTCATTTTATTAATACTATCTATTATTATATCGTCTGTGTATTGTTTATTATTATCTTTAGATGTTAGAACAATATCTTTGACTTCTCTAATACAATTTAGGGCTTGATCTATTACCCGATTATTTGCCTTTACTATCTCTTCACCCTTATTAAAAAACTCTTCATATACTTTTTCTTTAATACTTGATATGTATTCTTTTTCATCTATTTGGTTTAAATATTTTAATATTATTGTCTCCATAATTGTACTTATTTTGTTACCTAATCCATTGCTTGATGATAATGAATAAGCATCTGCGATATAAAATCTTATATTTTTCTTTTTTATTATTTCTTTTACTTTAGATGGCATTAAACTTAAGCATTCTTCATCACTAAGACTTGAATTTAATATAAAAATCCCATTATCTTCAATATAGTCTAACATATCAAACTGACTTAAATAACTTGCCTTTGTACATACAATTAATTTTGCCTTATTAACATAGTATGTTGAATGTATTTTATTATCACTAATTCTTAAATGGCATCTAGTAACACCTCCTGATTTTTTACTGTCATATTGGAAGTATCCTTGAACGAACTTAGGTGTTTTTTCTCCAATAATTTTCATGATGTTTTTAGATGCGCTTACCATACCATCACTACCATATCCATATATTAACATTTCTATACTATTATGGGGTATATTAAAGTTTTTATCTACATTTATGCTTCTGTTAGTAACATCATCTACTATTCCAACTGTAAAATTATTAAATCTTTCTTTTGAATCTAAAAAATCATAAACTGCTTTGATATCTCTAGGTGAAGTATCTTTGCTTGATATTCCGTATCTTCCACCTATAATCTCTATCTTCTTATCTTTAAACGTATTTACTACATCTAGATATAGTGGTTCTCCACTGCTTCCGCTTTCTTTTGTCCTGTCTAATACCGCTATTTGTTTTACTGATTCTGGTAATACTTTAATTAAATGTCTTGTACTAAATGGTCTATAAAGATGCACTTCGACTAGCCCAACTTTTTCCCCTGTTTTATTTAGATAGTCTATTGTTTCTTTTATAGTTTCGCAAACTGATCCCATCGCTATTATCACTTTAGTTGCGTATTTATCTCCATAATAATTAAATATATGATAATCTTCACCAGTTATCTTGTTTATATTATCCATATATTCTTCAACTATATCTGGTAAGTTGTCATAGTATTTATTTCTTACCTCTAGATTTTGAAAATAAACATCATCATTTTGCGCGGTTCCACGTGTTATTTTTTTACCTGGAATAAGGGCTTTTTGTCTAAATAAATTTAGGGATTTTTCATCTATTAAATCCTTTATTTTGTCTAGGTCTATCATTTTTATTTTTTGAAGTTCGTGACTAGTTCTAAATCCATCAAATGCATTTATAAATGGTAGGCTTCCCTTTAATGCTGATAGATAACTAACAGGTGTTAAATCCATTACTTGTTGTGGTGAAGATGAAAATAATATTGCTACCCCTGTTTGTCTTACTGCATATATGTCTTGGTGATCACAAAAAATTGATAGGGCATGGGTTGCGATTGATCTTGCCGCTACATTTATTACTCCTGGTAACATTTCCCCTGCTATTTTATAAAGATTTGGAATCATTAATAGCAATCCTTGGCTTGCAGTATAAGTACTTGATAAAACACCTGATTGAAGTGATCCATGTACTAATGCAATTGCACCTGCTTCACTTTGCATTTCTATTACTTTTACTTTATCATTAAAAAAATTAACCTCATTATTACCAGCCCATTTATCAATATGTTCAGCCATAGTAGATGCGGGTGTTATAGGATATATTCCAGCAAGTTCTGTCATCTTATATGATATATATGCACATGCATGATTTCCATCCATAATACGGTATTTATTCATTTATCTTATTCCTCCTTATATACTAGTATAGTATATAAGATTATTTTTATCAAAGATTTTTAATAAAATAATTGATAATAATTTTACTATATGATATATTTTTATTATAGGAGGTGCTTATATGGTTAATAAAATGTCAAATAATTTTTCTGAGTTTTTACAACATACATCGTTTGATTACTTCTCTAAAGAAAAAGATGAAATACTATCACTTATAAAAGATGAATTAGATGGCATTCTTAAGCAAATAAGTATGCTCATTAAATCTTATAATTCTACTGTTGAACTTAAAAAAATTGAGAAAAAGTTTAATAGTATTCTTGATGGAACAAATCCATATATTGATAATTTAATTAGAAATAAATATAATTTGTGTTATCAGGAATTATTCTCAAAAATAATAAGAGATGGGGATTTTGCTTTAAAGAGTAATAGATATGAGGCTAGTTCTGAAAGGCTTAGTGTACTTGAATCAACCCTTGCTAACTATAAATGTAATATAGATAAATCTAAAGAGGCTATTACTAATAAAATAGAAGAAAAAAACAGTAATTTTGTTAAAGATTTTATAATTAATAATATATTAGCATGCCTAGAAGATACATTTTATGATATACCATGTAAACAAAATGATGATGCTTATAATGAAATAGAAAAATACTTAAATAAAACTACTGATATAATTATAGGTGGATTACAGGATATATGTGTGTCTAGTATGGATGATATGAATAATGATGTTTTATCTTATTTGGAGAATAAAATTAAATTTGAAAAAGGTTATACTAATAACTTAACATTATCTCAACTTTTACAGGCTAAAGAGGCGTTTATTGGTAGTAATACGAAAAGGCCACAAAAAAAAGGAAATAGGAAAAATATTGCCGCTTAAATAACATTTTTTAATGTTATTTTTATTATTCTTTATTTTTATAGTTAAATGGAGTATAATTTTATTAGGAGGAAAATTTTATGAATAGAAATTTATTACGTACTATTGGTATAATAAATATTATATTTGGTATAATTTTTACGCTTACTATTATTGGTTCAATTATTGGGATTCCATTAATAGTTAGTGGAGCTTTATATTTAGAATATGCATCTTTAGATGATGGAGTTCTTATTGCTAAGAGAAATTCTATAAAGGCATGGTCTATTATATTTATTTTTATTAATTTTATATCTGCTATTCTTAGTTTTTTAGCACTTAATGATATAGATAAATATATTAAAAAAGATGATTATGATCCTAGTAGTTTTAGATTAAATTTCTTACTTAATTTAGGTATGTCTTTAATATTACTATCTGGTATTATACTTGCTAGTACATCTTGGAATTCTATATTGGATTATGTTAAAACTATATTATTATTTTTATTTGGTATTATATTTATATTTCTTTCATTTTTATTATCAAAAAGAAAGAGTTTAAAATATACTTCTAATACTTATTGGTTTATTGGTTGTATTATTATTGCTATTAGTTTTTATTCTTGTGGATATTTTGAAATATTTGGTTCTTATTTTTCATTAAATGGATTAGGTAGAAATTTATTTATATCTATTATTTCTTTGATAAGTACTATAATATTTTTCTTATCACATAGAAAATTTAATTCTAAATTCTTATTAGTTACTTCATTTATTAGTTTTTTTGTTACCTTATCATATTTAATATCTTATTTTACAAATAATATACAAGTATTCTCAATAATATTTATGTTAGTATTAACTATATTTAATATAATCAATGTTAATACTAAGGATTCTAAAAAATATTTTATGAATTTATGTAATATAATTACATGTATATATTTTATATTTATTTTTATATTAAACATCGCTACATCTGATACAATACTTATGCTTATAAATAATATTTTATATGTTTCAAATTTATTTATATTGTCTTTTAAAACTAAGTTAAAAAGGTTTAATATATTTATTATTATTGCACTTCCAATACTTATATTACTTTATTGTTATAAATTCTTATCATTTAATGTAGCAATAATAAGTAGTTCTATAGCAATATTATTATTTTATGGTATATCTTATATATTTAAATCTAAGAATTATATACTTGTATCTGGTATTATAATATCAAATATACTATTATTTATTAATTATATAATTTCTTATTTTAGTGATTACTTCTATTTCCCTCTTATTATATCTATTATGTTAATTCTTATTTATATTCCACTTATTTTTATAAATAACTATATGAATAAGTATTTGGGCGAAATTATTGTTCAACCAATTAAAGCACTACTTTTATGTATTTCATCTAGTTTTCTTTTAATTAATTGTGGATGGTCTTTTGGATTTATGTCTTATATAGTAGTTTGTGCTAATATATTATTTATATTTAGTTTAATAAACAGGAATAGTATATTAAGAAATATTTATTTTATATTATCTTATTCACTATTATTCATGTGTTTAATACCAATAAATATTAATATAGTATTTCGTATAAATATAGTTGTTATGTGGATACTTGGTTACTTAATAATAACTATGTTCGATAAGAATAATTGGCTAGGTCCAGTTAACTATATATTTTATTTATTTAGCTTAATAACTTTGTTCTCGCTATTTAAATATTTAAGTTTTTCTATCCAACTTTCTTTATTAAATATACTTATATATTTATTCCTTGCTTATTTATTTAGAAATAATAGATTTAAATGTTTTACTGCACTTGTATTTCTCTTATTACCATATTACTCTTTAATAAATATATTAGATATAAGTTCTTCTGTACTTCATATTCTTAGATTTGCACCTTACATTTTATATATATATTTATTTACATATACTATTACTAGAAAATATAATACTTTAAATATTATATTAGAAATCGTTGTTAGTTTACTAGTATTTATTATTCTAGTTTTTGAAGGTTCAATTGAAGTATCCATATTTGTATTGATATGTAGTATAATTATGATTATATACGATGCATTGTTTAAACATATTTCTTTGTTTATTAATGGTCTAGTAGCATTAATCCTAAATATTTTGATAAATATATTTAAGTATTGGTCTGTTATTCCAGCATGGTTATATTTACTTGTAGGCGGGATTGCTTTGATAACAATTATTACTATACAGGAGTTAAGAAAAAATAAAAATTAGTTATTTTTTCTTTTTTCTTCTTTTATGCCAAATGACAGGCAAAATATAAATGGATATATATTTATAAATGGTAAACAGTATCTACATATTGATTTTGGTAAACTAATAAATAGTAAAGCATACCAAAACAATATAAATAATATAGGTAATAAAAGGTTATATTTTCTTTTGTTTATGAGTATTAATACTGAAAAAAGTAGCATAAATAAAGGAAAGGCACCTCTTGTTCTTAAATCAAATAATACACTTTTTAATCCAAAATTCACAATATTGTCTACAATACTATTTAATTTAGTTTCTTTATACATAATAGTAGTTTGTTTTAAACAATAGTTATATGCATTGGGTTCCCATGAATATTTATATAGATAAGTAAAATACTCATTATTGTCATTTTCTATTTTCCATAAAATATTACTCAAATCAAATAAAGATCTCATATAAAATATTGGTTTTTTTATAAACAAACTTAAGTTAATACCAATTAGACCACTATAATTAAATGTTTTACTTTTTCCTCCAGATAAATAAAATAATTTTTCATCATTTATTCTTGCTAATGCATCTCCATCATTCTTTTTAAAACTAGTTGCCATATATTCTATAGGTAAATATTGTTCTAAATATTCTTTTTCAATGTCACTAAACTCATATCCAGAATTAGCAAAAGCACCTATTTGATAAATTGGAACAGTATATGGAACGCTCTTAAAATATGTATCAGAATGCAAAATATTAAATCCAATGTAGTTTATAATAGAATATGTACTTACAAAACCTATTACTACAATTCCAATATATATCAATTCAAAGTATTGCTTTTTCTTTAAAATAATTATGAATAAACTTAGGAATATGAGTATTAATAAGTAAAGTGTTCCATGTCTAAATAAAATCATAATTATTGAAAATATTACCATATTTATAACTATTTTTTTTGTAAATTTTTTTATTGTAAAGTACTCTACCATTGTTAAAATAAAAATACAAAAGCCTAGTGAAAATAATGTATCTTTTAAAATATACCTTAATTGATCAAATCCTACTATTGTAAATATATTTATACAAAGGAATAAAATCAAAATATTTTTATTTTTTGTTTGTCGTTCTAAAATTTCAAGAGAATAATTACAAAAGTAAAGATAGAGTATAAAATTTAATATAATTACTAAATATGTATTATTAAATACAATTTTACAAAAATGAATTAGCATTCCAAACCCAAACGTATGCCAATTGCTCCACCAGCCATCATTACCTAAGTGCCATATGTCTGGAAAATCAACATCATAAAAACCAGTTGATGTACTTGCAATAAAAAGCAAACTAATAATAGTAATTATTGACATTATTATTACTCTAATTTTTTTATTGTTAGTACTTTCTTTAAATTCATATGAAAAAATTGATACAAATATATAGAATAAAGATAAAAATAAAGATGATAAAAAAATAGTTTTAAACATTATATTAAATAAAGTTATGTTGTTTGAGAATTTATTTAAGCATGAAGTGATAGGTAACATTATAAAAAATAATACACATAATGATATTGACATTACTACTATTTTTCTATTTAATTTTATATTCATAATAAAAGACCTTTTTATAACTAAAAAAAGTTCAAATATAGCAATAATAAGTAATGGCAAAAATATTAATTCATTAGATATATTATGTAAATTAAATAAACAAAAAACGATTGAAATAACATTAATTATTAATAATATATAATAAAAACTTTTTTTCACTACTATCACCTATTAGTATTATATAAAATTAATTATTAGTAGTAAATCAATTTTTGTTTATTATATCAATTATTTATGTTAATATTATTATATGGTGATTTTATGAATATTAATAAAAAAATAAAGGCAGTATTAGTTATATTACTATATTTCTTATATACGTCTGGTTTATATATGATACCTATATATATATCTGGTGTATCTGTTGCTGTATTTGATAAATTTTGGTTGTGTGTGTATTTTTTTACTGCAGATATTCTTCTTATGTGTATTCTTGGTATTATATATAATAAGGAAGTTATAAATGGGTTTAAGTCTCTTACACTTCCAAAAATAGAATTTGGCGTTAAGGTATGGATTATTGGGATGATTATAATGGGTATTAGTAATATGCTTATATCTAATTTTAGTCCTGTTACTGTTGCTGGAAATGAAGAAAGTGTAAAAAATGCTTTATCAATATTACCTATTTATATGGCATTTTCTACTGTACTTTATGCTCCTTTTGTCGAAGAAATTGTATTTAGACAAACTCTAAGAGATATATTTAAAAATAATACACTTTTTATAATTTGTGCTGGATTATTATTTGGTGGTATACATATAATGGACTTTTATACCTCATATTATGATTTATTATTTGTAATACCATATGGCGCGCTTGGTGTTTGTTTTGCATACATATATTCTAAGACTAATAATTTAACTATATCAATGATATTACACGCTATTCATAATGGGCTTTTAGTTGTTTTATTCTTCTTATTTTAGGAGGTATTAATGAAAAAGATTATTATTACAATAGTTATTACAATTATATTAATAACTAGTATATTATTATGGAGCAGATATATAAGTACTAGTGGTTTAATTGTAAAAGAATATAAAATAGAAAGTAATAAATTACCTCAAAGTTTTCATGGGTTAAAGTTAGTTCATTTTTCTGACTTACATTATGGTAGAACAGTTCATGAGAAAGAATTAAAGGATATTGTAAATAAGATTAACTATTTAAAACCTGATATTGTAGTTTTTACTGGTGATTTAATTGATAATGACACGGTTACTACTCCTGAGGTTAGTAATATATTAAAAAAATACTTAAGTATGATTGATGTTAAAATAGATAAATACGCTGTTGTTGGAAATCATGACTATAAGAATAATTACTATACTAGTATTATAGAAGAAAGTGGTTTTATATTACTTAATAATAATTATGATATTGTATATAACGGAAATTATAAGCCTATATTTATTGGTGGTATTGGAAATTATACTTATGGTAAAAGTGATATTTCTTCTACTATGAGTTATTTCAATAATGAGAATAATGATTTATATAAAATAATTCTAGTACATGAACCTGATATATTAGATGAATTAACTAATTATAATATAGATTTAGTACTTGCAGGACATTCTCATAATGGACAAGTAAGATTACCTTTTATTGGTGTGGTAGTTAAACCAGTTTTTGCTGAAAAATATTATGATGAATATTATAAAGTTAAAAATACTAATTTATACATATCAAGTGGTATTGGTACTTCTACTATAAACTTTAGATTTCTTAATAAACCATCTATTAATTTTTATAGATTTGTAAAAACAAAAGTGGAATAATTACTCCACTTTTATTTTTGCACATATTATTGAATTTATATTTTCTATTAATTCACTGTTTATTATTTTACTAGATATTTCATCATCATATAAAAATATACCTATTACTTTTACCCGTATACTTTCTATGTTATCTTTTAATTCTATTATTTCATTTAATTTTGGTTCTACTGTCATTACAAGTATATCTTTTAATCCTTCTTTTACATCTTTAATATCATTTACTAAATATATTTTTCTGTCATATTCATCTAAAAATGAATATCTTTTTTTATCTTTATGGTATCCCACTATTGTATTAATATTTACATTTTCAGCAGATGTAAATATATTTCTATCTATATTTTTATTATTAAAACTTTTAATTAGTTGCTTCATTTCTTTTCTTTTTGAAATATTTTCTTTATTGGTTTCTATATTTTCAGTAAATTTACATGCACAGTTTAGAAAGGTTAATTCATTGTTGTTTTTCCAAGCAATTATTGATTGTTCTCTTACTAGATATAAAGGCCTTATAAGTTCCATTCCCTCAAAATTATCACTATGTAGTTTGGGCATCATTGTTTTAAACTCTGCACCATAAAATATACTTAATAGTATTGTTTCTATTACATCATCATAGTGATGACCAAGTGCTATTTTATTGCATCCTAATTCTTTTGCCTTACTATATAAATATCCACGCCTCATTCTTGCACATAAATAACAGGGATTGCCAGTTGTTAGTGTAGTTACTACACCAAATATATTTGATTCAAATATTTTAATTGGTATATTTAGAACTCTTGCATTCTCTTCAATTAAATCTCTATTTCTTTTTGTATATCCTGGATCCATTACTATAAATTCTAAATCAAAATTCACTCTACCATGCCTTTTTAATTCTTGCATGCATTTTGCAAGTAAAAATGAATCTTTTCCACCAGACATACATACTGCTATTTTATCATTTTCTTCAATTAGTTTATAATTATCTATGGCTCTTACAAATTTACTCCATATTTCTTTTCTATATTTTTTTATTATACTTTTTTCTATTTCTCTATATTTTTCCATAATATCACCATTAATTTATATATAGTTAAACAACACTTATAAAGTGTTGTTGTATTATTTTGCCTTTATTTGTTCTATATACGCATTTACCTTCGTTGCCCATGTAGTACTTGCTGCATATTTCCTATTCATTGCCTCTGGTGTTGTTAGGCCATATGCATAGTAATTCTTTGCAAGATTGTCTATAAATCCTTTTATTCCAAGTTCTAGTGAATCAAATCGTTTATATGAACCATTCCCACAACTTGGTGACCCCTTTTGCCCTCCTACATTATTACATGACTTTACTAACTTACTACACTCCCATTTACATCCTGTTTCGTGTAACATTATTGCAACGGCAAGATATGGATCAACACCTTTTTCTAAAGCATATGATGCGATTAAATATCCTTGGTTTGATATGGTAGAGTTTAATGATCTATTAAGTTTATCTGCTAGTTCATTCAAAGTTAAATCATTGTAAACCTTTTCTTCTGCTATTACTGGTTTAAGTTCTTCTGCGCTTACTAATTCTTTAGCCTTGCCCTGTGTTTTACTTACACTTATTATATTTTCTTCCTTAGGAGTTTTATTTATTACTACATTTAATACATTACCTAATATATAACTTGTTAATACTGCAATTAAAAGAATTATTATTCTTGTTTTATCTTTCAAGTATTTCACCTCGTCTTTTTTTGACAAATATAGTTGTACCATATTTTACTATTTATGTCAAATTTCACTACTATTTATACATTAAAAACAATTATAATATGAGTACTAATCACTCCTAAATTATTACAAAATAAAAGAATTGATCTATAGAGTTTCAATTCTCACCTTTTATTTTCTAGTTAAAGTTTTAACTGGTCCAGTATATTCTATTTTTCCAGTTAATTCCCAACCATCATTTAAATACATTTTAATAACCTCATCACTTTTAAAAGTAACAATCTTATTAAGGATAGTTTCTACACTTCCATCTTTATAATGTGCAATACAACATGGTTCTATTCTAACCAATTCATGTTGATGTTCTCCTTCTATATCACATTCAAATCTAGTATCATAGTTAAGAACTCCTCCAGTTATTACATAATCGTTATCCAAGTATTTTTGAATATTTTCATCACTTGCCCAAACCACACAATTTTCTTTTTCACTTCCATCTGCATTAAGTACTGTCTTAACTAACTCATGTTTATGTGCCTTTTTTATATCACATTCAGGAGTAATGCTGCTACTATTATTAGCATTTTCTATTTGCGCTGCAATTGATCCACCTTCTATACCTGCCAAAATTCCTATAGAACACATTGCTAAATATTTTTTTGCTTTTTCCCTTAATCTACTTTCCATTTTATAATCCCCCTTTCAAATTTTATGTGTATTATAATATAACTATTTATAATTTTTGTCAATAATACTAATTTATAAATATAAGTTTATAAACTAGTTCTTATTAATCTGTCTACTGCCTTCATAACACCCAATTTACCATATTCATATGTTAACCCGCCTTGTTGATAAGCAATATAAGGAGGTCTTATTGGACCATCGCATGAAAGTTCTATTGATGAGCCTTGTGTAAATGTACCTGCAGCCATTATTACTTGGTCTTGATAACCAGGCATATCCCAAGGAATTGGTACTACAAATGAATCAATTGGAGATGCCATTTGGATTCCTTGGCAGTAACTAATAAGTTTATCCTTATCATTAAATTCTATATTTTGTACAATATCAACTCTTTGATCATTCCATTTTGGTTCTACTTTATAACCTAGATCTTCTAGTACTTTACTTGTTAATATCGCAGTTTTTAGGCTACTTGCTACTGCATTTGGTGCCATAAATAATCCTTGTAGTAACGATTTATTCACACCTAATGATGGTCCAACTTCTTTTCCTTCACCTGGAACGGTTAATCTTTCTGAACATAGTTCTATTAAATCTCTTCTACCTGAAATATAAGCGCCATTTGGTGCGATTCCCCCACCTAAATTTTTAATTAATGAGCCAACTATTATATCTGCGCCTACTTCAAGTGGAGACTCTTTTGATACAAATTCACAGTAACAATTATCTATCATTATTATTACATCTTTATCTACACTTCTAATTACTTCTATAACATTTTTTATTTTTTCTATACTTATACTTTTTCTTGTTGAATATCCTTTTGAACGTTGTATTTCAATTAGTTTTATTTTTTTTGATTTTAACGTTTCCTTAATTTTTTCGTAATCAAATTCATCATTTATTAAATCTATTTGTTCATAGTTTATTTCATATGATTTTAATGAACTATTATTTTCTGTTATTCCTATTACCTCATCTAGTGTATCATATGGTTTACCAGTTATACTTAACATTGTATCATTTGGACGAAGAAGTGCGAATAATGCTACTGTAAGAGCATGTGTTCCTGATATAAATTGGTTTCTAACTAAACTATCTTCTGCACCTAAAACGTAGGAAAATATGTGTTCTATTGTTTCTCTTCCTATATCATTATATCCATATCCAGTTGTAGATGAAAAATGATTTTCTGACACTTCATATTTATTAAATGCGCTTAATACCTTTAAACTATTGTATTCGCATAACTCATCTATTTCCTTAAATTTATTCTTTAATTCTTCCTCCGACTTTTTTATTAATTCTATAGTATTATTACTTATTCCTAGTTGATTATACATATTAATATCCTCCATCTACTCTAATAATTTCTCCATTTATATAACTTGCTTCATCACTTGCTAAAAAGAACACTACATTTGCAATTTCTTCTGGCTTTGCAAATCGTTTTAAGAATATTTTTTCCTGTTCTTCCATAATAAATTCTTCATCTAAATCCTTAGTCATTTCTGTTTCTACCCAACCAGATGCGATTGCATTTACATTTATATATGGCGCGTATTGTAATGCTAGATTATGAGTTAGCGATATCATTCCTGCCTTTGATGCATCATAATCTATACTCATTGGATAAAATGTATCAATTCCATTAGTTGATGATATATTTATTATTTTACCTGACCTTTCTTTTAACATATATTCTCCAACATATTTACTTACAAGAAATGCCCCAACTAAGTTAACATCTAGGATTTTTCTAAAGTTTTCTGCTGTCTTATCTTCAAATAAAGTATCTATTGCTATACCAGCGTTATTTACTAAGCAATCAATACTACCAAATTCTTTTATTGATTGCTCTACCATTTGTTTTACTTCTTCTTCTTTAGCCACATCACATTTTATTGTAATTGCTTTTACATTGTATTTAGTTTCTATATCATTTTTTATTCTAAGTGCATTTTTAAAATCTGTATTATAATTAATTATTACATTGTAGTTTTTACTTGCAAATTTATATGCGATTTGTTCTCCTATACCTTTACTAGCACCTGTTACTAATACTGTTTTCATGTTATTACTATCACGCTCTTTTCTGTTGTTATTATATCACAAAAGACATATATTAACTATATGTCTTCATTTTAATATTTCTTCCTGTTAATTTATTTATAAATCTTAATTTCATAGTTTGATATGTATAATTAGTAACTGGTATATCATTATCTCTTAAGTAATCAATAAACCCTTGTTTTTCTTCCTTAGTTATTAACCTCTCTTCACCATTTACTAATACACGATTTTGAGCATTTAACTCTTTTTTTTCGTTAAACGGTGCTTTTTTTATAAAATGGTAACTCTTCGATAAAACAACTCTTAAATTAAGTATTTGCGATTCTTTTTCTAGTGATTTTGATGCAGATGTAACAAAGTATTTTGGATCTGTTTTTGCAATCATATAATAATCTAATATATCAAATTCTCTTATATAATCTTGCTCATCTACTCCACTTTCAATCATTTTTTCCATTTGAAGTGCCAATGCTGCATATTTTTCACTTTCTAAAGTTTTATTTCTATTTAATAATTCTATATATTCATTGTGCATTTCTAAGCTATATTTTTTGATTCTTAATAAAATAATCTCAATTTCTTTTTCTTCTATATTATGAGTTTTACGATATGTATATATACTGTTACCGCTTTTGATTATATTCTCTATCAACTCTATTTCTTCTTGTGGTTTTTTTGGTTCTTGTGGTTTTTTTGGTTCTTGGGTTTTTATATTTGAAGGTCTATTTGTGTTAAGCATGCGTTCATGAAATTCTATATATTTTTCTAATTTATTTAATAAAAATATTCTTTTTGATTCATCAAAGTCAGTTAATATATGTTCTTTTAATATTCGTATGCTTACTCTTTTTTCAAAATAATACTGAAAAACTTTTATTTCATCTTCCTCATACAGTCTATTTATTAGTTTATTATATATTTTATCAAATCCTAAAGTTTGTTTTCTTAATCCTATATCCGATTCTTTTTCTTCTAATAAGTGCTTATGTTTTTTTCTTTCCTCATCTGATGCATATGATCTTAAATATTTTGTAATTATAGTACTATGCATATGATTGATTGTTTCTAATTCATATTTCATTACAATTTGCATTACATCCTCATTATTTTTTACTGCTTCTAGGTATTCATCAAATATTTGCTTTAATCTCAGACCTTCAATATCCTTTTTTAAACTTCTAAGAATTTCCAATACACTTTTATAATTTTTATTTGAAATATCTTCTTCATACTTTGATTTTATTTCATCAGACGAGGTTGATTTTAGTAGTTCTTCATATTTTTTTAATAAATCTATTTTTGTATATCCTTTCATAGTTTCTTCCCCCTTTTTAACTTGATATATAATATCATAGTTTAAAAAAAAATAAAAGAGAATTTTCTTTTATTTTGAAATTAATTCACAAATAATATTACTTATTTCAGTTGGATTTTCTATTGTAAGCCCTTCTATTAATCTTGCTTGTGAATATAAAATTTTAGTATATTTATCAAATGTATCTTTATCTTCTTTATATAGTTTTATTAATTTTTCTGCAATTGGATGGTTTTCATTTATTTCTAATATTGTTTTTGCATGTATTTTTTCATCTGTTGGCATAGCATTTATAACTTTTTCCATCTCAATAGATATATCTCCTTCTGTAGTTAAACATAGTGGATGATTTTTTAATCTATTTGTAAATCTTACACTTTCTATTTTATCTTTTAATACTTCTTTCATACTAGATAACATATCTTTATTTTTGTTATTTATTTTTTCTAGTTTTTCTTTTTCTTTAGCATCTCCTAAGTTTACATCTTTTGAGCAAATATTAACAAAGTTTTTATTTTCATAGTTCATTAAAGTTTTTATAACAAATTCATCTACATATTCAGTTAAGTATAAAATATCATAACCTTCATCTTTAACTTGTTCAACTTGTGGTAACATATCTATTTTATCAACAGTTTCACCACATGCGTAATATATTACTTCTTGTCCTTCATTTATTTGTTCAATATATTCTTTTAAAGTAATATAATCTTTTTTGTTTGATGAGTAGAACATTAATAAATCTTGTAACTTTTCTTTATTCATTCCATAGTCATTATAAATTCCATATTTGATTTGTGTTCCAAAAGTTTTAAAGAATTTTTGATATTCTTCTCTATTATCATTTAACATATCAAGCAACTCTTTTTTAATTTTAGTTTCTATGTTTTTAGCGATTATTTGTAATTTTCTATCTTGTTGTAACATTTCTCTTGAAATATTTAATGAAAGATCTGGACTTTCTACTATACCCTTTACAAAATTAAAGTAATCTGGTAATAGTTCACTACATTTATCCATTATCAATATATCATTTGAATATAGTTGTAATCCTTTCTCATATTCTTTTGAGTATAAATCGTATGGAGCATGATTTGGTATAAATAAGATTGATGTATATGTACAATTTCCTTCTACTGATGTGTGCATTACTTTCATTGGCTTTTCATAATCATAGAATTTATCTGTATAAAAATTCGAATATTCTTCTTCTGTTATTTCATTTTTATTTTTTTTCCATATTGGAGTCATACTATTTAAAGTATTATCTTCTATAACAGTTTCGTATTCATCTTTAGATCCTTCTTTTAATACTCTATTTTCTACTTTCATAATTATTGGATATCTAATATAATCCGAATATTTTTTTACTATACTTCTAATTTTGTATTCTTCTAAATAATCACTATATTTTACATCTTCAGTATCATCTTTTATGTTAAGTGTTATAGTAGTACCATTAGTATCCTTAGTTGCTTCTTCTATAGTATATCCATCTTCTCCACTAGATTTCCAAAGATATGCCTTATCACTACCATAACTTTTAGATAATACCTCAATACTTTTACTTACCATAAATGCAGAGTAAAATCCGACACCAAATTGTCCAATTATATTTACATCTTCTTGTTCTTCATTCTCTTGTTTAAATGCTAGGGATCCACTTTTAGCAATAGTACCTAGATTATTTTCTAGTTCACTATCTGTCATACCACAACCATTATCTGATATAACGATTTTTCTATTTTCTTTATCAATATCTATCCTTATATTTAACTCATCTTTAGATATACTTATATTTTTTTCTGTAAGTGATTTGTAGTATAATTTATCAATCGCATCACTTGCATTTGAAATAAGTTCTCTTAAAAATATATCTTTATTTGTATATATAGAATTTATCATTAAATCAAGTAATCTTTTTGATTCTGCTTTAAATTCTCTTTTTTTCATTCATCTCATCCTTTCAGTTGATTTTACCAACTAATATTGTTATACTACAATAAATAGCACTTGTCAAGTGCGAGTGCCAGCCAAAAAAAACATAACTAATACTTATTAGTTATATCTTGTTTTATCTAACATTTCTTTATATAATTTGCAATTTAAAATTTACATATTACATACCTTTTTATACTATTTTGTTGTTTTCCTTTAACATAGTCTTTATCTATAATTACATTATCTAGGTGGTCCATATTTATTGACCCTCGAAATATTTTTCTCTCATTTTTACACATTGCACGAAATTCTTTATATTCTTCACTTGTAAGTGTCAGTCCATTATTTGTCCTATTTTGTAATATATTAATAGACTTTACTAAACTTGAATTAAATAAATCTATTATATTATGAAAATCTTTATAATTTGTTCTTAATGGTATATAGTTTACTTGTGTTTCAATTCTCATAGTTGATGCTTGTATTAATGTAGATGCAGAGTGTTCTATTGCTCTTGCATTGTATAGTGAGTCATACATATCCATATTAGTTTCTTGCAAGTTTAATATTATTTTATCAAAACCTAGATTTATTATTTTATTTATTTCACTTTTTGATATGTGTTCATATTCACCCTTACTATTTTTCCTTATTCCATTTGTAATAAAACTTAAGTTTATTAAATTACATCTGCAATATCTAATTATATATAAAAGAGTATCATTATCATAATTCTCTTCATCTATTACTGTTATTTCTTTTATACCTTTGATTCTTTTTATTATGTTTTTAAACGTTTCTTGTTCAATTTCACTTGTTTTACAATATATTCTTTTTTGCATTTTGCCTCCTAACTGCGTGTATATAATTATAACACATTATATAGAAAAAAGAGTATGTTTATTACTCTTTTTTACTTCCTTCAAAAGTCCAATTTATTATTTCATCCATATCTACACCATGCTCTTTAATGTATTCTTTGTGTTCAATTAATTTTGCATTACACCATTCTTGTAGTGAAGATGCTTTATTGCCTAATATTGTAAGATGTTTTAGTGCTGATAATACTAAGTGATATCTATCTAGTTTATTTTGAACTCTCATGTCAAATGGAGTAGTGATTGTTCCTTCTTCTTGATAACCATGTACATGTAAATTATTATTGTGTCTATTATAAACTAATTGGTGTATTAATGATGGGTATCCATGGAATGCAAATATTATTGGTTTATCTTTTGTAAATATTCCGTCATATTCATCATCTGTTAATCCGTGTGGATGTTTTGTATTAGACTCTAATTTCATTAAATCAACTACATTTACCACTCTTACTTTTATATCTTTAAAATTATTTCTTAATATATTAGTTGCTGCTAGGATTTCTATTGTCGGTGTATCACCACAACATGCCATTACTAAGTCAGGTTCTACATTTGCATCATTGCTAGCCCAATTCCATATTCCTATTCCCTTTGTACAATGTATTACTGCTTCTTCCATAGATAACCATTGTTCTCTTGGATGTTTGCTTGCCACTATAACATTTATATAATTTTTTGTTTTTAAACAGTGATCAAAACAAGATAATAAACAGTTAGCATCAGGTGGCAAATACATTCTTACTATATCTGATTTTTTTGTAACTAAGTGATTTAAGAATCCTGGATCCTGGTGTGTGTATCCATTGTGATCTTGTTGCCAGATATGTGATGTTAATACATAATTTAGTGATGCGATAGGTCTTCTCCACGATAATTCTTTAGTTACTTTTAACCATTTAGCGTGTTGACTTGCCATTGAGTCTAATAATCTTACGAATGCTTCATAACTGTGTAAGAATCCATGTCTTCCTGTAAGTAAATACCCTTCTAACCAACCTTCACAAGCATGTTCTGATAAGAAACTATCCATAACTCTTCCATCATTTGATAAAAATTCATCATTGTCGTATTTTTGAGCTATAAATTGGCGACTTGTAGTTTCAAATACATGTGATAATCTATTTGATAGAGCCTCATCTGGTCCAAATATTCTAAAGTTTCTAGCACTCTCATTTAGTTTTATAACATCTCTTATATAAGATCCTAAAACTTTCATATCTTGTGCGATTACATCACCTGGTTTTTGTACATCTAATCCATATTTTCTAAAATCAGGAAGTCTTAATTCTTTTAATATTATTCCACCATTAGCATTTTGGTTAGCGCCCATTCTTTTATTTCCTTTAGGAATTAGTGTTTTTAATTCTTCTTTTAATGAACCATTCTCATCAAATAGTTCTTCTGGATGGTAACTTTTCATCCAAGTTTCTAATATTTTTAAGTTTTCTTTATGTTCTTTATCAACTGCAATTGGTACTTGATGTGCTCTAAAAGTTCCTTCTACTTCTTTACCATCTACTTCTTTTGGCCCTGTCCATCCTTTTTTTGTCTTTAATATTATCATAGGCCACATTGGTCTATCTTGTTCATTATTATTTCTAGCATCTTCTTGTATTTTTTTTATTTTTTCTATTGTATAGTCTAATACTGTTGCCATTTTTTGATGAAGAGTCATTTCATCTTCATCACTTACAATAATTGCCTCCCATCCATAGCCATACATTAATGATATAAGTTCTTTTTCATCTATTCTTGCTAGCACAGTTGGATTTGAGATTTTATAACCGTTTAAATGTAATATTGGTAAAACTGCACCATCTGTCTTTGGATTTAAGAATTTATTTGAATGCCAAGAGGTTGCAAGTGGTCCAGTTTCTGCCTCACCATCACCTACTACACAAGTTGCAATTAAATCAGGATTATCAAATACTGCACCAAATGCATGTGATAAACTATATCCTAATTCCCCACCTTCATTTATTGAACCTGGTGTTTCAGGTGCGACGTGTGATGATATTCCTCCTGGAAAACTAAACTGCTTAAACAACTTTTTCATTCCTTCTTCATCTTGTGTTATATCTGGATATATTTCACTATAAGTTCCTTCTAAATAAACGTTAGAAACAATAGAGTTTCCTCCATGCCCTGGTCCAGATATGTAAATCATATTTAAATCATATTTATTTATAACTCTGTTAAGGTGTGTATATATAAAGTTTTGACCTGGTACAGTTCCCCAGTGACCTACTAACTTCTTTTTTATATCAGTCATCTTAAGTGGTCTTTTTAGAAGTGGATTATCTAGTAAGTATAGTTGTCCAACTGATAAATAATTACACGCTCTAAAATATTCATCTAATTTACGTAATTCATCTTTTTCTAATTTCATAATTATCACCCTTTATTATCAATATCTATTATAAAATAAAAAAAACATAATATCAATTAAGATACTATATTTATATTTAATTTGACATTTTGTTTATACTATAAATATTCCTTTAAATCCTTTATTTGTTTATCTAAAGCAGATTTATATTCTTCGGCTAGTTTTAATATATCATTATCTACTTCATCTTTATAATTTTTAATCTTACTTTCAATCTCAACTAATCCCATAGTAACTCCTTCAATTACAGTACGCGCTATACTAGAATCACTATTATCACATTTAACTTCCTTTTTAATACCCATATTAGAACCCATTTTAGCCATTATACTAACTCCTTTTGGTTCTAATTTATGTTTTTTTATTATTTTTTCACTTTCTTTTCGGAATTTTTCATATTCCTTTAGTTGTTCCTCAATTAATTTTTTTATTTTATTATCTTTATCATTTAATTCTTTTAATAATGTGGTAAGTGTATGCACTCCCATTTCACTATTTTGATATAAGTACTCCATTAATTCTAAATTTTCGTTCATATTTTTGCCTCCATTTTTATTATTGGCAAAAAATTATATATTATTATAAATTTTTATATATTTCTGGAAATAAATCATATACACTATAACCTAACAAATTATCAAAATATTCTTTTAATTTATATGTTTCTTTTATATGATATTGCGTATTTTCGTATGCACCTCTTCTAATCATTATGTCTATTAGCCTTTTATCTATTGTGTTTACTACATTTGTACACATTAAATCACATAGATTTATTATTTTTTCATATATTGTATATTCGTGGTTTTTAATAAATTCTCTTCTAAATGGGATATCACTTGGTATTCCTCCTGCGGTACAATTTACATCATTATTCAAGTATGAATGTGTTAAACATATATTATAGTATTTTTCATCATAGCCAAGATTTTTTAAATAATTATATCCATTCATAACATGTGATTGAAATTCACCAACTAGTTTTCCTATATCATGGATATATCCAAGAGTTCTTGCATATTCTACATCAAGATTTAACTTTTCAGCAATTTTAGCAGCACTGTTCCCAACGCAAATTGAGTGATCAATCCAACCATCACTTGCAGTTTTTCCTCTAGCATTATCTAACATTTTTAATGCTTCTTCACTTGTCAATTTCATTTTGTACCTCCTAGTAAATTATTTTGAAATAATATATCACTTAAATATTGTCCCCTCTTAATCATTTAATTCATATTCTTTTATTCCACAGTTAGTTGTTCCAAAATTATGTAACATTCCATCTTTAGGAATTTCATTAAAATAAAAATATACACCTCTTGAGACTCCACCATGTGTTACTAGTAATATGTTTTTACCTTTATATTTTTCTTTAATCTCATCTATAAAGTTCCTTACTCTTTTGAATAAATCTGGGATAGATTCTAAACCATCAACTGATGCGGTTGAATAATAATTCCAGTAATCTGTATAGTAAAATTCACCTAAATCTTCATTAGTTAGTTTTCCACAATTTCTTTCCTCTAATCTTTCATCATAAATTACAGGTATATTATTTTTATTTATAATTTCGCAAGTATGCCTAGTTCTTAATAATGGAGAACATATTATTAAATCAATATCTAATGATTTAACTTGTTCACTTACTTTTTTTGCTTGTTCTATACCAACTTCATTTATATCTTCGTCTAATGTACCATTATATTTATTTTCTTTATTACAATTTGTCTGTCCATGTCTTACTACATATAATTTCATAGAATCACCCTTTCATATATTATTTTAAGTTCCAATTTTTAAGGTTATACTTTTGACTTTTTTTCAATATTTCTATTTGTTTTTTTATTTCTAATATATCATCTTCATTAAATGGTTCAAACTTGTCATAAAATCCTGTAGATTTATTTGGAAAAACTAATGCTTCTCCAAAGGTTTGTGTTACTGAATTTTTAACTCTTCCGTATAGATGGAGATGAAAAATAGGTTTTTTATTTTTTTGATATGCCCAATTACCATTTTCTTGATAGTTTATTTTTTCAATATTTATGCCTCTAATTTTCATTGCTTCTTTCATAGATTCTCCTACTAGCATTGTTAATCTCATTAACTCTATTGCTAATTTTGGTGTAAAATCACATCTACTTTCAAATAAAGGCGCTTTTGCTCTTATCCAAAGATGACCACCATCTGTTCTTGGGATATGTGGTATTTTAGGCACTGCTACTACAAAGTTTTCTGTCTCATAAATTATATTGTCATGAAACCTACTTATATTATTATCTGTGCTTCCATTTTTCAATAATTGATTAAGTTTATCTGGAAAGTTTACTGTCATACCATCGATGTCCAAATTGTATACCTTTTCCATTATCTCTTCATTATCTATTCCCCATAACCTGATACTTAATCCATTCCTTCTCACTAATTCTATATCGCTTTTTGAAATATTATTTGAATTAGGACAAATCTGATTTCCATTTATACTTAATAATTCACTTATTTTATCATTATCTATCTTATCAACTAACCATGATATTTTCACATTATTATCTATTTGCCTTATATTTCTTAATACTTCATACTTAAATGATGATATATAAATATTATCATGTTTTTTATATTTATTAATTATGTCTAATACTTCTTTTTCTATTCCTAATACTTTTAGTTCTATTGCAAATGTTAGATTTTTGTTTAAAAATTCTTTAGCAAAGTCCTCAAATAAAACTATATGCTCACCTTCATATTTTTTGTCAAACCAACTTCCAAAATCTAGATTTTTTAATTCCTCATATGTATAATCTTTTAGTTTACCAGTACCATTTGATTTTTTATCTATTAACTTATCATGAAAAATTACTATTTTTTTGTCTTTCGTCATTTTTAAATCTAACTCTATACCATTTGCTCCTAATTCTATCGCTTTTTTAAAAGCGGAAAGTGTATTTTCTGGTGCATATGAAGAGGCTCCTCTATGTGCATAATTAATAAAATTAGTCATTACTTTCTCCTAACTTTTCAATATTTGATTTGTAAAACTCTTGCTCTTCTTTATCTGTCCAATCAAACATACCATCTCTTACCCATTTTGTTTTATCTATGATTCCAGTATTTCTTAAAGTCTTATCATGTTTCAAGTATTCTTTTACTAAAAATTCTTCAAAATTTGATATTACATTATCTATGTCTACACCTATTCTCATTTATTACCACCTTATTTTAAGTATATCATAAACTAAAAAAAAGACCTAAGTCTTTACTAATTATTTTGTAAAGCACGGTCTAATTTTGTTTTAAATTCATACCTTTTATTTATATTAAATACTGATATTTGTTTAGATGAAAACTCTAATTGTTCTGGTATACTTTTTCTATCTAATTTATAAACTTTTACTTTTTCAAAAAACTCGTTTATAATATTATATATTTTATTACTATTATCAATTAAATCTTCTGTTGAAATATTTCTTAACATACAGAATAAGTAATAGTAATTAGAAAGAGGAATATATGCATAGTTGCTCATTGCAACTAAATCTCTAAGAGTTTTGTTTAATTTTGTTAAGAATAACTCTATTTTTTCATAAAAGTAAAGTGTTTCATCGATAGAATCTAAATAATTTTGTCTTTCTTTTTTAATTATATCTATATCTTTATACATGTATTTATCTTTTATTTCATTAAATTCTTTTAACCATTTACTTATTCTTTTACTGTCATAGTTTGAATAGTTTATACTTTCTAGATCTTTTGTATAAAATAAATATGATAATTTTAAAGTCGTTACTGCTGCAGTGTTATTTTTATTTTTCTTTGGTAAAATAATTCCCATATACTTACTTATTTTTTCTTCTAAATATTTTATAATTTTAGCATCCATAGTAAGACTCCACATTCTATATGTATCTTCTTTTATAATAGACTTGTTTCTATTTATTCTTACATATTGATCTACTGCACTAAAACTACTATTTTCACTTTGACTAGTTGTTGATATTTTTAATTTAGTATTCATTATTTTATTAATGTAATCTTTAGAAATCTCATTTTCTTTTTTATTTGATTCATATTTTAGTCCATTAAGTTCAGTTAATATTCTTAATCCTTTTAAGGTATATCCATTTTTATTTGAATATTCTTCCTCACCTAATTCGTTCATAAATGGTTGTTGTAAAAATCCAAGCAAGCTTAAAATTCGCTGTTGGCCATCTACAATCTCGGTTATCATGTTACCATTTTCAAACCTATCACACATTAATATATATGGTATTTTTATTCCCAGTAATATACTTTCTATTATTCTAGATGCTAGAACAGTATTCATTACCTCTAATCTTTGATAATATGGTCTTACATTGTGACTACCTGTTTTTACTTCTACTAATAAATCAGATATTTTCATTTCCTTTGTAGTAAAACTAAAGTGTTTTCTGTGGAGTTCTTCTATACTGTTTATAATATCTATATTATTATTTATACTAACATCTTGTCTAAAATAATTACTCATATCTATGCCATACTCTTTTTCATAGTATTTTGCTACTACATAATATTTATTATATATATCCTTTTTATAGTGTGCTCTATTTGGATTAAAGTTCTTTTGCGTTTCTTCAATCTCACCAAAATATTCTAAGTATTTCATAAAATCAAACTTAAATGGATCACTAAGTTTATCTTTCCTTATAATAGATATCAACCAATATGTTGCATCTAAGAATGGTTTTGAATGAAGAATTTCATAATTATTCCATTTTTGGGTATTTACTAAATTAGTATATATTTGATTAACATTTATTATAAAATCTTGATAAATAGTATCCTTATTAACATTAATTATATTTGGAAGATAATTTTGTTCTATTCTAGTTTCAATATTATATGTCGAACAGAAATTATACATATTTGAGTAAGTAGATGCGATTAACAATCTACAGTTTAATAAAATATTATCAATCTTATTACGTTTTTTCTTTCCATTAAAAAATCTTAATGCCTCTAATTCTTTCATAAATTCTTCATCATTTTCAATTTTCTGTTTTATTTTACTAGTAATTTTATCCGATGCGAATTGTGCTTTTTGCATTTCTTCTATTAATAGTCTAAGTCCTGTATTATATATTACATATAAATATTTTTCTACTTCTATTTCTTCGTCTTCATTTAAAATACTTTTACCCATTTTTACGTTATTATAACTATAGTCTAATACCTTAATAGGATCACATTTAGAAAAGTATTGTTTTTCTATATCTGATAAAGTACTATATTTTTTACCAGATAGGAATTTAAGTTGCTTCAAACCTCTTTCATCTAATATAAGTTCATCATTATAAAAACTTTTCATTGCTAAAAATCTGTTATAGCCATCTACTATTATAGTATGATCGTTGTTTTTAAATCTTATTATTGGTTGCATAGAACAATGTAAAAATATACTTTCTATATAACTAGTCTGTACTATTCTATTCCATTTTTTATCATTCTCAAATGGTCTTTCTATTAAATTTATTGTTTCATTTCCACAGATTGAACACGGTGTTACATCGTGTTCATCACATATTAGATTATTTGCGATTAACGCTCTTAAATCAATTTCATCATTCATTAAAATCCCCCATTTCTTTAAAATGATTTTATATGTTATCATATTTGCTGGAGGTGATAAACCGCATATATGCGGTATTTATGAATAAAGAGGAAGCATTTACTAAAGTTTTAAGGGTTTTAAGAAAAAAGAAAGGAATGACTCAGGAAAAACTTGCAGAAAAGTCATCAATTAATGAGAAATATTTTGGTCAAATTGAGCGAGGAAAAAGTATACCTTCTTTAACAAAATTTTTCAATATATGTGATGCATTAAAATTAAAACCATCTGAAGTTATGAATCTTATCGAAGAATTGATAGTTAAGTATTAATTTTTTTTATTTTTTTTCATATTATTTATTAAAGTTATATTTATATGGGAGGCTTAATGTCAATATTTAAAGGGTCTGGTGTTGCCTTAATAACACCATTTACTTCTTCAGGTGAAGTTGATTACTGTAAGTTGAAAGAATTGGTTGAATTTCAAATTTCTAATTATACTGATGCGATTATTGTATGTGGTACCACTGGGGAAGCATCTACTTTAAGTGAGAGAGAACATATAGAGTGTGTAAAGAAATGTGTAAGTTATGTCAATGGTAGAGTTCCTGTTATTGCTGGTAGTGGCTCTAATAACACAAATACTGCTATAAATTTATCTAAAGAAGCAGAGTATAGTGGTGCAGATGCTTTATTATGTGTAACGCCATATTATAATAAAACTACACAAGATGGATTAAAAAAATACTATGAAACAATAGCAACTTCTGTTAATATTCCAATTATTATGTATAATGTTCCTAGTAGAACAGGATTAAATATATTACCAGATACTGCAATAGAACTTGCTAAGGAAGTTAGAAATATAGTTGCAATTAAAGAAGCATCTGGTGATATAAGCCAAGTTGCTAGATTATTAGAAAGTGGTACCTTAGACGTATATTCTGGTAATGATGATCAAGTTGTTCCTACACTTTCATTAGGAGGAATTGGTGTTATATCAGTAGTTGCTAATATATTTCCTATACAGGTGCATGAAACTGTTACTAATTATTTAAAGGGCAATACTGATTTGAGTAGAGATATGCAGTTAAAAATGCTTAATCTTTGCAAGGCATTATTTTGTGAAGTAAATCCTATTCCAATAAAAAAGGCAACTCAAATATTAAATATGACTAATGGGGTATTAAGGGAACCACTAGTTGAAATGAGTACTAAAAATACTAAAATTTTATCTAAGGTTTTAAAAGATTACGTGAACAGTTCAAACTAAAAACCACTTAAAGTGGTCTTTTTCATTACATATTTTTTAAACAACTTATTATAACTGTTACAAATATTCCATTACCTTTTCCAAATTCAGTTAAACCCTCTCCTGTTGTTGCAGTTATACCTATATTTTTTTCTTCTATGTTTAATAAACTTGATATTTGTTTTTTCATTTCATTTATTTTAGGAGAAAACTTTGGTTTTAGTCCCTCTATTGATATTGCTATATGAAGTATTTTTGTGTTATTATCCATATATTTTAGTGCTTCTTTAACATATTTTCTACTATCAGTTATTCCACTTTTACACATTTCATCCGCTATTTTACCTAGAATATTTACACCTGTAATACTTGATATTGCATTTGTTAAGGCATGTAATAAAACATCTCCATCACTATTTGCTTCTAAGGAAAAATCACAGTCAAATTCTACTCCGCCTATTATTAATGGTTTATATTTTTCGTTTGTAATCCTATGACTATCTTGTCCTATTCCTGTTATACATATATTATTCATAAACTTACCTCTCAAAAACTTATTCTCTAAATAATTCATTTTGCATTTTATCTGGATTTTCTAAGAACATTTTATATACTTGATATATTTCTGTATCTTTATAGTTTATTTCATTAAAATTATTATTTAAATCGTATATTATACTATTCCTGTATGCGATTAAAATTGGAGAATGTGTTGCAATTATGAACTGGCTTCCATTTTTAACTAAATTATCTATTAAACTAAGCAAAGTCATTTGTCTTATTGGTGATAATGCTGCTTCTGGTTCATCTAAGATATAAAGTCCGTTATCAGAAAATCTATTTTGAACTACTTTTATAAATGCTTCTCCATGTGAACACTTATGTAAATCCCCTCCATAATATCTATATATTGGTAATGATTCTTCACTAATTTTTTCTATTTCAGTTGCCACATTGTAAAAACTTTCTGCTCGTAAAAAATACTTAGTTTGTGGTACTCCTAGTTTACTTACTTTTAGATATTTATATAAATCGGAATGAGTATTATTTGTTTTAAAATTAAAGTTTTGTGTTCCCCCTTCTGGATTTAATCCACAAGAAATTGCTAGTGCTTCTATAAATGTTGACTTACCTATACCATTTTCACCTATTAAGAATGTAACTGGTGAAGTTAATCTTAACTCATCAAAATTTTTAATTATTTCTATATTAAATGGATATATATCAAAATCTTCTATCTTTTCTTTATCAAGTCTTATATTATTTACAAATAAACTATTATCACGTTTCATTATTCCACCTATAAATTAAATTTTTTATTATAATTATTTATATAATTAGGAAATTTATTAAACCAATTATCAAATTCATTCACATAATCAAATTGATATAGTTTATACTCCCCAGTATTCGTACATCTTTTAAACTTTAGATTTAAAAAACTTTCTATGAACTTTTGTCCATCACTTGTTTGACCTTCTGCACACATATTTAAAAAGAAAATATTTCTACTTTGTAAATGTTTTATTTTTTCATAAAGTCCTTTTAATAATAAACTTAGTATTGTTCTATCGCTTCTATAGTTTTTATCTATTGCAATTGTTGAAAATAGTAGATAATAGTTGTTGTTATCTTCATAATTTATTAAAGTATTTTCATTAATATCAGTATCTTCTAGATTATTATTCATAAAATCAGTAAACTGTTTTTCTGATAATGGTAATAGTGTTATTTCTCCTACTATTTTATCAATATCTAGGTTTCTTACAAATATATGTATGTCATGATTTAGTTCTTCCCATTTTATTGTTTGTTCTATGCTAGCAATAGATTCATCATTTAAGTATTCTTTTTCAATGTAGTACACATCTTCGAAATCTTTATCTTTGTGTTTATATTCTAATCTATATTTCATAATTATCACATCTCTACTTTTTGAGTATGGTATTATCTTTCTATAATATCAGCAATTTGTTTCATTAGTTTATCTTTTTCATCTTCTTGGTAGTATCCTTCTATTTTTCCTACTTGTTTGCCATCTTTAAAGAAAAGTAATGCGGGTAATTCTTTGATATTATATTTTTTTAATAAATTATCATCCTTAACTTCAATTTTTCTATATCTGGTATTTTCACTAAAGGCATTTGCAATTTCTTTTACTCTTATAGATTTAAGTAAACACATTATCGAATCATCATTGTATAATTCTATAATTAAAGGACGATTATTACTATCTTTTTTTAGGTCTATTTCTTGTTCACTACCAGCCATTGCTAAATCTATTAGTTTTCCACCATATCTTTCTACTAACAAATCATTTATTGTTCTTGGATCATCTTCAAATTCTTTTTTTATCTTCTCATATTCCTCATTATTCTTGGCTACTCTAATCGCTGAAACCATACATGCTTTCTCACATAATCCACAACTAATACACTTGCTATTGTCAATTTCTACACATTGTTTTTCCTCATTCCAAGAAAAAACTTTTTGTGGGCAAACAGCCATACCACTACATGCCTTATCATTGTCACATATTTTAAAATTAACTAATACTGCCATTATAATCCTCTCCCTTTTTTAGTTTCTTTATCTAAATAATTAATTCCATTTTTATTTTTACCTTTTCTATTCTTTCCTTGAATCAATAAATGATCTTCCCCATATTCTTTTAAGTATATTAAACTGTATCCCTTAATGCCTTTCTTTACTTTAATTTTTAATGGTGGAAGATTTTTATCCAATATTTCATCCCAAGAAAATATTATACTATCATTTTCTTCTATTACTAAATCTGCGTGGTCCATCCAATATTTAATACTACTTTGTGAAATATCAGTATGTTTAGCATAATCTGAAATTGATGATTCTTTTAATTTTTTTCTAAAATCACACATTAAAGCATCTGCTGGACATGACTCTTCATTTGCTGGGGTTTTAATTTTTCTTATTTGGTTACTCATAAATTTTTTCTCCTTAGCATATTTACAATACTAACTAGTCTTTTTATGAGAATATCTATCTCTTCTTTAGTATTATCTTTACTTAAACTTATTCTTATTGGACTATAATTATCCAAATCAGCATTACAAGCAACTAAAACATGGGATGGTTCTGCTAGTTTAGAATTACATGCTGAACCAGTTGATATAAATATATTAAATGATTCAAGCATTAACAATAATTCATTGGCGCTTACACCCTTAAATGCAATACTTGATGTGTTAGGTAATCTGTTTTCTAAATCCCCGTAAATAATAACATCATCAATATTATTTTTAATTTCATTTTCCATATAATCCCTAAGTTCTTTTAAGGTGTTATTTACTTTATAATTATCATTTATAATTAATTCTGCTGCCTTACCTAATCCAACTATATATGGAACATTTTCAGTACCACCACGTCTATTATTCTCCTGATGTCCAAATATTAATGGAGTAAAATTTGTTCCATTTTTGACATACAAAACGCCTATTCCTTTAGGAGCATGAATTTTATGACCTGATAATGAAAGTGTATCCATATTTAAATCTTTAACGTCTATTTTAACTTTACCAATTGCTTGAACTGCATCACAATGGAATAAAATATTCTGTTCTTTTGCAATTTCATCTATTTCTTTTATAGGGTATATATTACCAATTTCATTATTTGCCATCATAACTGATATTAAGCATGTATCGTTAGTTATTTTAGATTTTAATTCTTCTAAATCTAATTTTCCATTTTTATCAACAGATAAATATGTAATATTATATCCATTATTCTCTAAGTTTTTCATCGTTTCTAAAATAGAAGCATGTTCTACTTTAGTAGTAATTATATGCTTTTTATTAGGATTATTTTTAACAGCGCTCATAATAGCAGTAACATTACTTTCACTAGCGCAACTTGTAAATATAATTTCATCTTCTTGAGCATTTAGTAATTTAGCAATATTTTTTTTAGAATTTTTTATTTTCTCAGTTACATCTTTTCCAAATGAATAAATGCTACTAGGATTACCATATTGACTTTTTAAATATGGTAACATTGCTTCTAGTACTTCATCATCAACTTTTGTAGTTGCATTATTATCTAAATATATTTTTTGGTTCATAGTTATATCACCTAATATAATAATATCATATTTTATATGTTTATTGATAATGTTGATTATGTTTTTATTGTTTTTTAATATTATTTTTAATTAGTAAAAAATAAATACATGATTTATTATTTCCATGTATTTACGTTAGTTATTTAGTATTATAAATTTATATATTTCTCCCCAATTATTTACATTAATTAAGTATTTATTTTCTTCTACTTTGTTTGAAGCATTATTTTTAAAATATAGTGCATAAATATTATTTTTTGATGCATTTATACAAATATTTTCATCATCATCAATAACATAGTCTACATTTTCTTCAATAAATCTATCGATTTTGTTATGTTCATTATTATATATCTTTATATCTGATAGACCAATTGAATCTAGTTTTTTCTTTGCATATTCAGTTTCAATATCGTTTCTTGCAGTTACTATTATAAGTTCAAATCTTTCATTTAATTTTGGTAATACAATTTCACAACCTGTCATCATATTCGCAGTAGTTAGTATTTCTCTTGAATTTTTATTATAAAAGTTATCTAATTCTTCTTTACTCCAATTATATCTTTGTTGAAATAAACGTATAGAGTTATCAATTACAGAATTTTGTTTTTTTACATCTGTATCATATATTTCAGTGTATACTCTATATAAATTTTCTGAATCAAATACTACCCCGTCTAAATCAATTGCTATTTTTTTCACAATAATACCTCACATTTTTAATTTTGCATACTCATACTTATTTTTTCTAATAAATCTTTATATTCTTCAGAAATTTCTGGTAAATATTTTAATTTATAAAAAAATTCATCAGTAGTGTGAGATGCTCTTAGTAATTTTTCTCTTCTTGAAACATAACTATTTGTAATTAAATAATTACATGTTATAAACTTAGCATTATGTGTCAATATAAATTCTAACACTCTTAATATTTTTTCAAAGTTTCTAGTTGTCATTTTAAAACAATCTGTGACAAATACACTACTTTCCTTATTTTTAATTCCTTCTAAATAGTTGCATAAAGAAGAATTAAACTTTTCACTTATTCCGCTTTCGTAATTTTTAATTTCCATAGCTTTGCTTTTATTTTGTTCAAGTTCTTCTATTTCATATGGTTTATCTATTTTTACTGGTTCGTATTTATGTTCTCTTTTGCCATTATTGCACTTTGATAATTCTACTAAGGATTTCATTGCCACTTTATATTTTGAAGATATTTCTCTGTAAAAATCATAATCTGGTTTTATTTGTGTTGCAAGTTGCTCTAAATTTATTTTTGAAAAATATTCAATTGCCTCACTAGTAATTATTTTTATTGAAGAATCATCTAAATATACTGACGATCCATACTCAAGGTAACTTTTGCTACTAACTCCCTCTAACAAACTATTTCTTATTGTAACTACAACCATATTAGCGATTTGTCCATTCTTAGGTTCGTAAAAATTACCCTCTTCACTTCCTAAAATTAATATAGAATCTCTAAATTCAATATCGTTCCAATTTGATATAAGTGAATTTAATTGTTCTTTAACATTATCTACTATATTATATAATGCTGTATTTGAAATTTTGAATTTTTGTAATTGCTTTCTTAAAATATTCCATACGTAATAATCTATTGGATTATTTTTCATTTTACTTTTCACCTTCTTATTTTTTTGTTACAATTTATAATTTCTTTATACCTAATTCAGCTATAATAATTGTTTCAAAATTATTTACATATTGATTAAATTCTTTAAAGGTTAATCCACTAGGTATACTTGGTATTTCAGTTAATTCTCTAATATCTGTTTTTTCGTGTCTTTCTATCTCTTTTTTAATCGCATCTTCAATTGAATTATATTTATGTATACCCTTATTATCACTATTAGAATGTTCAAAATGATACCAGTTATCTTGATAGCGAAATAGTACAAAACAATGCATTTTTACTTCTTTATCAAAGTTTTCTGTTGTTTCATATCTTCTAAAACAATACATTTTATTTTCTAATCCAATTTTATCAAAGAAACTTTTTATTATTGCTGCTTGTTCAATACATGTGCCTACTTTATATTCTAGTGATTCATCAATTGAACTAGTTCTATAGCTTTCTCTAAAGCCATCTAAAGTATTTACGTGTTTTTCTCCTGATTTATCAATCCATCCATAACTAATATTCATATCCATATAATTCATAAGTTCATTCTGATTTTTAATATCACTAAAGTTTGTTTTTATATATGGATTTGCTTTTGCATAAAAATCATCACCAATCCATTTGAAACCACAATAAGATGAGGCATTCAAACTTGCTTTATTATCGTCTGCAATCTTTAACCTAACACTTTCTACTTGGGGATATTTTCTAAAAATATATTCACTTACTTCATTAAGCAACATCTTACCATATGATTTTCCTCTTTTATCTTTATCAACAGCATATCTTAAATAAACACACCTTTCAGTTTCATTAAACCCGCCAACTCCTACATATCCTATAAGATTATTATCATGTGTAACTAAAAAACTATGCCTAAAAAACTCATTATTTGGATTTCTTAACAAACCATCTGTTAATCCCTGAAATCTAGATGTTATTGTTTCATCTTTTATTAGTTTTTTTAAGAACTCTAACATTTCTTTATTATTTTTATCAAATGTATTTAATGATAAACTTCCTAGTTTTGCATATTCCATAATATACCACCAAATTTATAATATCATATTTATATGAAAATAATCTACTAATAACTTTACATTATAAACTTTTATATTTATAGAAAATTAATATTATTTATAGTATACTTATTATACATGATTAGGAGTAAGTAATGAAAAAGGTAAGACAAGAGAATAAAATTTTAATAATGTTATCATTTTTTAGTATCTCAATTGGATTGTGGGAAAACTTTAGACAACTTTGGTTGCAAAATAATAACTTTTCTGCAACTGATATTAGTAATATATTTAGTATAGGAACTTTAGTTAGTGTAATAGGTATAGTTTTTGTTAGTAAGTTTGTTAAGTTAAATAAACTTAAAACATTTATAGGCATTTCTTTAGTTATAAAACTTATAAATTTATTAGGATTATTTAATTTAAACAATACTGGTAATAGCAATTTAATAAATATTTTAGTAATAATAGATATACTTACTAGTTATTTAGTTACAACTAGTATATATCCTTTAATAACAACAATTATTAAAAATAATAAAATATATAGCAAAAGAAAATTAACAGAGTATCTTTTTAAAGACATAGGAATTTTAATTGGTGGTTTATTAATTGGTAAAAATATTATAGGCATTTTAGTGGATTATAATATTTGTCTATTTATTTCCGCTATATTTTTAATGTTTGCAGTTGCATTTATATTTAATATAACAACTTGTGTTTTAGAAGAGAAAAAAGTTGAGGAAAAAGTGTCTATAGTTAAATATGTATTTAAAAGTAAATTACAAAAACTATATATGGGATATACTTTTATCGGCAGTATGGCTATGAAAACAGCGCTTGGTTTAAAAATGCTTACTCTTACAAATTATTTTAAATTTACTGATAGTACTGCAACTCATTATTTACTTATAGTTGGTTTATTTGCGGATATTATTGGTATACTTGCATTAAAATATTTTACTCCAAAGAATGATTATGTAACTATTACTATTAAATTTGGTATAAGATTTACCTTATATTTAATTGCATTTCTATCAAATAATATGATTATAACAATAACTGCTATTACGTGGTCTTTATTAATTTCAACATCTTATGAAAATATTTGTGATGGTTATTATATAAATTCTGTTCCTACTAATTATCAATTATCATTTACTAATTTTAGATACGTTGTTAAATATTTAGGAGAGGCATTAGGAGTATTTCTTTGTGGAATAATGTATGAAATGGGTATTAGGTATATGCTTGGATTATCAGCATTTTTTATGATATTTCAAATATTTATATCATACTACTTAATATATATAAGAAATAAGGAGAAAATTAAAAATGAGTAGAATAACATTAATAACGTATTTTGATGATAAAAATTTAAGTATAGTTAATAATTATATAAAAGATATATCTATTAATATGTGCAAAGTACCATATGGTATAGACGATAATAACAGATATTCAATCGATAATTTACCATATCACTTTACAATATTCGCAACTGATAAAGAAAACCAAGATAAGCTTTTAAATATTTGTAAAAGTATAAATATCAGTAAAATAAAACTAAAAATTAATGATGTAAAAATAATGAATGCAAAAAATAATAGTTTTGTTTTATATTTTTCAATTGAGGAAAATAGTGATTTAAAGTACTTGCAAAGATGTTTTTATGAAAAAATATCTGGTGGGAAATATAATCCAGATACTTTTACATTTCATATGACATTACATATTGATAAGGATGAAAAATTAATCTATGAATTATTAAAAATAATAAAACAAGATTTTAAACCGTTTTATCTTGAATTTGATAAACTAGTATTATATAACTATCCAGGCAATATGATAAAAGTAATTGATTTATAATAATTATGTGTTATAAGTCTTTTCCTTTGCCCTTTTTTCAATTAAACTGTCTAATGAACTACTATATTTTCGATAAACTTCATCTTCACTTTCTGTTTGATATTCAATTGTTAAATTATAACGATCATTTAATGCATAGCAGAAATTTCTTAATGTTTTTAATTCTTTTAATGTTAAATAATCTGTATGTTCATATACTTTATAAAATAATTCTACATGATTAATATTATCTAACATTTCTTCATCTATTCTTGCAAAATTGTTTGCGATTGAAATCATTTTCTTTGATAGTTTTCTTAACTTCTTTTTTCTTTCTTTATCTTCTATACAAGTAAGATAACTTGCAAGATATAGTGGATTACTTATGAATAAGACCATTATACTACTAAATATAAAAGAGATTTTTTCTTTGATTTTATCAGTTTTTATATACCTTCACCTATTAAAAGTTTATGAGAATATTTTAACATTATAACTATAGGTTTTGTATATATACTTTCCTGCTTATATAAAAAAGCACATTTAGTGCACTAATTATTTATTTTCATTATAACTACAATCGCATCCTCTAGTGTCTGTTCTATTTTATTATCTATGATATTTAATCTATTTATTGAATATAGTTCATCTTTAACTTCGCTAAACTTCATCCTTTGCTAAATTTTCTAAAATTTCAACATTATCTAATTTTAATAAATAGTTACTTGGTAATGAAATCTTTGATTTTTGTAGTCCGCTACCACAAATAATTCTTTCTACTTCTAGAACTTTAGGATCAATAAATAATTTCCATTCTTTAGGTAGACCAATAGGATTTATGCTGCCATATTCCATTTTTGTTTCTTTTAATACATAATCTAATGGTGCAACTGATACCATTCGTGAATTTGTATATTTCCTTACGGTTGAAGACATATTATATCTATATCCAGTAGGTACTAGTAGTGCAACATAACTTATATTTTCTCCTCTTCTACATTCACATATTAGACAATTCGCACCTGTTTTAGGGTCAATATTATAGTGTTCACATAGTTTAATACCATCCATATATTCTGGATTAATTTCAGCAACTAAAATATTATCTTTTTCTTCTTCATTAAATAAACTATCAATACAATTATACGTATGTTCTGATATCAAACCTTTGTTATCCATTATTTTTTCAAATTTTAAATTATTTTCCATATTCTCTCCTATATTTTTCTTACTTTAACTTGATATAAAACTTTTGGTTTTGAATACTCTTCTTCATTTCTAGTCATGGATGTTTCATGTGATTCAATATTTCCTATAATTCCAAAATATTTGTTTATATCCTCTTCATCAAAAAATCTTTTAGTATAATCTCCTTCAAAATAGAAATTCTTTTCTAATTGTTCTCCAATACCTGCCCCAAAATTAAAATCATTTACTGATGCAACTCTAGCTAATAAAACACCATTATTTTTTAAAATTCTTTTTAGCTCTTCCATAATATGTATAGTAGTTTTATTATCAAAATAATGTAGAGATAAGTCTGCTACTACTAGTGAAAAACTTTCATCCTTAAAGGGAAACTTATCAAGCATGTCTAAATACTTAGTTTTACTATTTGAGATATTTTTATTAATGCTTTCTAAAGCATCTTTTGAAAAATCACAAGATAATACATTAAATCCTCGTTCAATAAGATATAGTGTATCAGCACCAATTCCACATCCCAAATCTAAAATTTCTTCATTTTTATTTTCATTTAATATATCTTTGTAATCATCTAACCAATTATCATATACTGGTACTCCTGCTCTTCTTTTTGACCAACTATCCCACATATTTACATAACCACAATTGCTCTTTATAACTTCTTTTTTTATAACTTTATGATTACTGTTTGATGTAATTTTTATTTTAAAATTACCATGTTTAAAATATTTTTGATATTCTGGTTTTAAAATTTCAGTACATGGAAATCTTTTATCCTGTTTTATCAAATTACTAATTTCTATCCACATTGATTCATTTTCATTAAAACAATTAGGATTACCATTAAACTTATCACACATAAAAACATCAAAATCAAAAATCATTTCAGGGTATTCTATAATTAAATTACCAATATATTTTTGATTGATTATTTCAATTCCTGTTTCTTCTATACATTCTCTAATAGAAGCATCAATATTGGTCTCTCCATCTTCGATTTTTCCACCAGGTATATCATAAAATCCATTATTTTTTTCAGTTAAATACTTGATAACAAGTACTTTATTATCTTGCATGATAAAAGTTCTAACAGCTTTTCTTATTGGTTTATCCACCCATGTCACCTCAATATAAGTTTATCATATTTTAATGATACTTATATGGTTATTTTGTAAAATTTATGTATAGAATATGATATTTATTAATTCATATTTATATAATTGATGAATATATAAAACAGATATACAATAATTTTTAAGTTTATAGTATAATTATTTTATAGAATCAAGTTTTTTTATAACAAAATATATTAAAGAAGAGGATTAGTGATATTATGTGTGATACAGTAGGTAAAATAGGAAATGGAAAACGATATTCAATGTTTGCTAAAAATAGTGATAGACAGTATGATGAACCACAAGTAATGGTATTTATAAATGCTAAAGAAAATAAGGATAAAAAATTAAAAGTGACTTATATAGAGATAGAACAAGTAAAACATACACATGCTTTACTAATTTCTAAACCTGTTTGGATGTGGGGTGCAGAAATGGGTGTTAATGATTGTGGTGTATGTATAGGTAATGAAGCAATAGGCACTAAAACTTCTAAAGATAATAAAGAGGCTTTAATTGGTATGGATTTAGTAAGATTAGGGCTCGAAAGAGCATCCTCTGCTAAAGAAGCATTAAATGTAATAATTAAACTATTACAAAAATATGGACAAGGTGGAAATTGTGGTTATAATAAAGAATCTTATTACGATAATTCATTTCTGATTATGGATAAAAATGAATTATTTATTTTAGAGACAGTAGGAAAAAATTATGCAGTTAAAAAGAAAAAATATGCATCTATATCTAATTGTTTATCAATTACAAATGCTGATATTTATAATGATGTTAAAAACTTCAAGAGGAAGTATAGTGATATGCCTAAAAAGAATGCAAATATTAGAAGGAAAATAACCTATAGGAAACTTATCTTTGCTAAAAATGAGAATGATTTATTTAGAATTATGAGAAGCCATTCCAAAAAGAGTGAATGCAGTATTTGTATGCACGGTGAATATGAGAGTACAAGTTCAATGATAGTAATATTAAAGGACAAACCCGAAATTCATTTTACAGGATGCCCAAATCCTTGTACTTCCAAGTATATTAAATACATATTTAATGAGGATTTAGTATTTCCTATAGTATCTGAAGATAATCAAGATAATTGTGATTTTTGGAAAAGTAAAAGATATATAAATTAGAAATTAAATAATATAAAAGATTTAATACTTATATTATTTTACATCACTAGTTAATATATTTTGTCTATCTATAATTTTATATTCTTTATAATCTATATTATAATTAAATTGATTTGCAGTTAAATCTATAATCTCATTTTATGTTAGTTTGAAATAATAACTAATTTTATCAACATGAATCTTATGAATATCTCTATCAAAATAATCATTAATGATTAGAAATGTTATTACATACATCTCAAAACATTTATTAAATTTACTCTAATTATCTCGGGCTTTAGGATAACCCAAATCTTTTGAGTAGTATTCTAATAATAAAATTTGTAAATTATATATACTATAAATACAAAAACAATTTTCTGCAATTAACATATTATAATACAAGTGTTTATTTATAATTATATGTTATAATTAACTCATAAGTATTGGAGCGGATAGATGTGATAGGGTATATATTAGCAATTTTATCATCAATATTTTTTGGAATATATATAATACCAAAAAAACTTTCCAAGATAGATACAAAATATTATTTATTTTATATGTCTTTGGGTTTTGTATTTATTTCCTTAATAACTTATTTATTCACTTTGTTAACTGGAAATAATAATGAATCAATATTTCATCCAGTTTTAATATTAGTAATTTTAAGGGGAATATCGTGGTTTCTTGCATCAAATTTATTTTTAATATCTATTGATAAAATAGGGATGTCAAGATCAACACAATATAAAAATTTAAAAGGACCTTTTGGTGTATTACTTACTCTAATATTTTTAGAAGAGTTTAAAGTTACTAATGTGTTCTTAGTACTTTTTGCTGCATTATTGACGTTCGTATCTGCATTGCTGTTTACAATAAAAAAGGACAATAGTAAAGTGGATAAATTTGGAATAATCTACGCATGTATTGCGTCTTTATTTTTGGGGGTAAATGCTTTAATACAAAAGTACGTGACAAATTCTGGTTTTATATATACACAGCAACTATATCAATCAATAACTATAATGATTGTTTCATATATATGTGTTAAAATTAAAGATAGAAATGTAAAAGTTATGAAGAATATTACATATATGGATAAAATATTAGCATTCTTTGGTGGCTTATTATACTACTTTGCAACCTATTTTAATACTCTAGCATATAAACAATTACCTGCATCTATTGCATTTACAATTGTTAATATGAGTGGTGTTTGGTCTGTATTAATTGGTATTTTAACTTTTAAAGAGATTAACTTTAAAAGAAATTATAAAAGGATTGTTATAGGGATATTACTATCTATAATAGCAGTTATTGTTCTATTATTTGGAAAAAGTTAAAACTCACACTATTTGTGTGAGTATTTTTATTATTTACAATAGAATTACACATTTTCAATCTAAATATTTAATTAATCAAATATAACGTAATCTATAATTTTTAAAAGTATTAACCCTTTTTATTTTTTACCTTTTGTTTTTGAGTTCCATCTTTGGAATTAGATTTTTCAATATAATATTCTAATACTTTTATCAATGTTCTTTGAAAAGATAAATCTGTGCATTCATCATTATATTCATCTAATTCCATAATTTTACTTAATGGCATGTCATATAATTCACTTAATTTTCTCAAACTTTTTAAACTTGGTTTTTTCTTACCTGTTTCTAGTTCTGATATATATGAACTATAATATCCAGTTTTCTCTGCTACATCTTTTAATTTCATATCTTCATTTGCAGTTCTAATACACTTTAAAGTTTCACCTATCATAATTTTTCCCCCTAATAATTGTTATGTATTATATTGTAAGAAGTAGTTTTATATTTTATTTATTTATCTTTCTTTCTGATTGTTCTTGCGATAGTTGAGTTGCAATTTCATTTATTATCATTTGGGCTTGTTCGGCAGTTATTTTTCCTATACTAACAATTTTTTCAATTGATTGGAGAAAAACATTTCTTTCTAATCTTGTTTGTTTAACCATTTGGTCAGCATTAACTAAATCTTTACAAAGTTCAGAAATTAATAAGTTTTCATCAGTTGTTTTTGACACAAAACTAGTATTTCCAATTTTACCATCTGTAGTTGTTTCCATAGAATAAGTTGTAGCTTCTCTCTTTATAGCACCTTGTGACAAGAATTTTACTCTATTATCATAGTTATCTCTTGAATAATTATAATTATACTTCATACATTTCCACCTCTTATAAAAACATTTATATCTTCAATAATGTTTTAGATTTTGAAATTCATTTAATTATTTTAATTATAATATATATAATATTAAAAATAAAGATTTTAAACATAATTTCAAGTAAAAACAAAGAAATTGTGTCAAATCTTGACTCTTTTTTTGAAATTTATTTATAATATACTTACTAATATATAAAAAAATAATAATCATTGATTGACTATTGAGTTTATAATTTTAAAGGACTACTTTATTTTAATTATGTAAAAACAAGTTCGTAAATTTCCTTAAATGTGGAATACCAAAATGAGTTTTGCACCCAAGTAGTAAATACTTGATTAATTAATTATAACATAACTATATTTTTTACCTCAATGCTTTTTTAGTAAATTTGATAATTTAGATAAATCATACATCATTACTAAATTTACTTAAATTAAGTTTAATTTTAATACATGTATCTCAACAAAAATTTCTTTGCCTATCTAATTTTTTAACGTATTTTTGTTAATAATTTTCTAATTTGTTCATTATTTTTATGGTTTTCATCAAAGAAATCATCAAATAAATGAATATTCTCTTGGCACATTTCTTCTGCATTTCTATAATTTTCTAATAAAATATCTAAATTAATAAGTGGTTTCGAATTATAAGGATAATCTTTAGATAATATATTACTTAATTCCTGCTTAAATAATTTCCATCTAACTTTATATATTCCGTTAAGACAAACTAATTTACCATATTTAATCATTGTTGGGTCTAATATAAAATTTCCTTTTTCTTTACTTATAGTCAAAACAACACTATGATCAAAATCATTCTTAGTTAAATTTGTGTTACTTTCATAAACTTCGGTTTTGGCATCAATATTTATTATTGGCCTAAATTTTATATTACCAGTTCTTACTCTCATTTCATGAGCATCAATTTCCATTTTTTTTAAAACTGTAGTTAAATGTCTAGAATTATGCCTACAACATCCTTTTCCCAAAAATATTGTATTTTCCCCATCTACTATATCTTTATTGTTATAAACATATTTTTTGTCTACTGAAAAAAAACCATTCCATAATAAATAGCAATATACATAAAACAATTGATGAATATTCTCAGTTTTTAAATCAGTTAATAGTTTAATAATATTATCAAAACTTTCAAAACGGGCACAAAATAATTTCTCATTAACTAATTGTGTTTCGTAATCAAAAAAATACATATAATCCCCCTGATTTTAAAAGTTATTGCAATATATATAAGAAAATACACTATTATAGTGTATTCAATTCACTTATATGGGGCGATTAGTGGGGATCGAACCCACGCATACTGGAGCCACAATCCAGCGTGTTAACCACTTCACCATAACCGCCATAACACCATGTATTTTATCAAATATATTTACTTATTTCAAGTCTTTTTTTATAAAATATAGTTATTCCTCATAGTCATATAATTATATCCTCATATAATGTATGTGAGAGGAGAAAAAATATGTATAATGATGAATTTATTTACTATAATTCTTTACCATACCAATCTAGCAATCCTAATATGATGAATGATGGTAATCAATTAAGTAATAAACAAAATAACTATTTAGATTATAAGGGTTCAAAAACTCCATCTCTTTATAATCCATATGAAGGGTTAATTAGAGGTAATATGTTTAAGAATTTGTATAGTCCTTATTTTAAAGAAGAACCATTCCCTCTAAATCCTAAGAATAATCAAGAAAGGGAATTATATAATTTAATGGCATATGGATTTGCAGTTACTGATCTTAATTTATATTTAGATACGCATCCTAATGATAGAGAAATGATTTCTTTATTTAACAAATATCAAAATGAATATAATAAGTTAGTAAGTGAATACGAAAGTAAATATGGTCCAATTGAATTGTCTAGTAAAACTTTAAATACTTATCCTTGGAGTTGGAATAAGAGTGCTTGGCCATGGGAGGGAAATAAATAATGTGGAAATATGTTAAAAGATTAGAATATCCAATAGATATTAAGAAAAAAGATTTAAGAATGGCTAAACTACTTTTAGAACAATTAGGTGGTGCGAATGGAGAATTAGCGGCTTCTTTAAGATATTTAGTTCAACGTTTCTCTATGCCAGATGATATAGGGCGTGCATTATTATCAGATATAGGTTCTGAAGAACTTGGACATTGTGAAATGATTGCTACTATGGCTTATCAACTTATGAAAGATGCTACTATAGATGAAATCAAGAAGGCAGGACTTGATGATTATTATGCAGCGTTTGGTAAGGGAATATTCCCAGTAAATGCTTCTGGTGTTCCATTTACAGCAACTTATATAAACTCTTTAGGAGATGTTATTGCTGATGTTCAAGAGGATATGGCAGCAGAACAAAAAGCAAGGGCTGTATATGAAAACCTGATGAATTTAACTGATGATCAAGATGTTGTTTCTGTTCTTTCATTCTTAAGGCAAAGAGAAGTTGTTCACTTTGAAAGGTTTAAAGAATTATTTGAACATTATAAAAATATGGGATATTAAAAAAATGCTAGTTTATAGCATTTTTTATTTTCTTTCACCATTTTTTTTGGCATCTCTACAAGTTTTACAACTTTTTGGTTCTTGTAAACCTTTTTCAGCATAAAATTCTTGTTCACCTGCAGTAAATACAAATTCGTTTCCACAAGTCTTACAAACTATTTTCTTGTCTTCCATGATATCCCTCCCTATCATAATAATATTGATTTAATTTAAAACATATTTATTATTACTCAATGGACTAAGGATACGGTCATAAAAGAAATAAGGAATAAGTTGATTAAATCTGTTTATACTATAACATATTTTTTTATTTGTTTCAATGAATTATTTCATGTTTAGTTCTATTTATTTACTTATATATAATAATATGTTAAACTGTATATAGTCACTAAGGGAGTGTATAAATGAAAAAAATAAAAATAAATATGTTATCTCAAGCAGATAAAGTAGACGGTCAAGGAGTTGGGAGTGCTTATTTAGAACAAGTTGAACTTGTAAAGGAAAATAAAGATTTTGAGGTTGTAGTTAATTCTAGTAAAAAGGCAGATATATTACATTGCCATACTATTAATTTAGGTCACTATTTTAAACTTATTTCCGAAAATTCTGCAACTGTTGCTTATGTTCATTTTTTACCTGATACTTTAGATGGAAGTATTAAACTTATGAAGGGTATGTCTAAGGTATTTAGAAGGTACGTTATCACTTTTTATAAAGCAGCAGATTATTTAGTTGTTGTTAATCCAATATTTATATCTGAACTTATGCGCTATGGAATAAAACGGGAAAAAATAGTTTATATTCCAAATTATGTTTCTAAGACAAGTTTTTATAAATTAAAGGAAAAAGATATTTTAAAAGTAAAAAAGAAATACAACTTAGATACAGATAAATTTACTATTTTAGGAGTTGGACAAGTTCAAACTAGAAAAGGTGTTAAAGATTTTGTTGAATGTGCTAAAAGTTTACCTGATTTTCAGTTTGTATGGTGTGGTGGATTCTCATTCGGGAAAATTACTGATGGATATGATGAGTTAAAGGCAATTATGGATAATCCACCAAGTAATGTTAAATTTGTTGGTATTATTCCTCGTAGTGAAATGAATCAAATGTATAATATTTGTGATGTACTTTTTATGCCATCATATAATGAATTATTTCCTATGTCTATATTAGAGGCAATTAATAGCGAAAAACCATTACTACTTAGAAACTTGGATTTATATGTTGAAATATTATTTGGCAAATACTTAAAGGGTAGAAATAATAGAGAGTTTATTAGAGAATTAAAGAAGTTATCTAGGGATAAAGAATATTATAATAAATATAGTAAGTATTCTAAAGAAATAAGTGATTTCTATTGTAAGGAACATGTTGCTTCTCTATGGGATGATTTTTATAAAAAGATTTATAAAGAGCATGCTAATAAAAAGAAAAAAAATAAGGAGGAGGCAAAATAAATATTTAAAGGAATTATATAATTTATAGGTCGGTTATTTACTAAATTTTAAGTTTATAGTTTAATAAATGATTAAAATCTTTGTTATAATTATTTAGTATATTCTTATGTGTTGTTTAGGGGGAATTTTATGAAAAAAATATTAATTTCAGATTTTATTGGAACACTAGTACCAGATGATATAGAAAGGGCAGAATATCAATGTGGTTATGGTGATTTACTAAATACCTCATCCCAACTTTCGACTATTCTTGATGATCAAAAATACTCTAATAAAATATTAGATAAAATGATTGTTTTATTAGATAGAAATTTAAAAGATTTTTTGGAGAGTGGTAACATAATTAAAATTGTTACTTCTGATGCTGGTCATTGTGAAGGAATTGATTATTTCTTAAATAGTATTGTTCCAAGATTTAAATCATTAAAACAATATACTGGACAACTTGAAATATGGTTTTCTGATATTTCAACAGATGCTAATATGTATTTTTTAGGAAAAGTAAATTTATTTGAAGAAAATGGGCATGTTTATTTTATTCACAATAATATAAAATTTGGAGTGCTTAATAAAAAAGAAGATATATTTAATATTGTTTTAGATCAATACAATTTAGGTAATGTTCAATTATATGCTTTAGGAAATGACTTTAAAGACATAATGATGTTAATTAGATGTATGGAACTTGGAGGTAAAAGTGCTCTAATTAAGCAAAATTTATATACTTATCAAGAATATTTAAATAAATCAATAACCCATATTATTGGTGATAAGGCACATACAGATTATTTAATAATGGTGGAAAATTTAGCATTAAAAAAATATCCTAATTTTAGTACGCTAAATTACTTAGAAAAAAGAAATATTATTAAAACGATTTGTAATGAGGTGCCTTATGACAAATGGGTAGAGGAAAGAAAAGAAACATTGTATAAATTATTATTAAGTCAACAGTTAGACATCAATGAAATCTTTGAGGAAGCAATAGTTTATGAAATGTTAAACTACAGTTACTGTGATGAGTTACGATATAGTTACTTTTCTACCAATAAGAATAATAAATTAAAAATTTACCCTACTTTTAGACAATTTAAAACTAAAGTATTAGGACTTTAGTAAAATATAAAAAAACCACATATAAAGCAATATGTGGTACTTTTATTTTATAATTTTAATATGATAATAACTCTATTTTTTTAATACTATTTTATTATCTTCAATATCAATTATGATATTGTCACCCATACTTATTTTATCTTCAATTATATAAGTTGCAATTAGGGTTTCAACATTTTTACTTACATAACGTTTTATTGGTCTTGCACCATATGTTTCATCGAATGATTCTTCTACTATGAAATCTTTTGCTTTATCTGTAATAGTTATTTTTATTTTTTTATCTTGTAAACGGTATTCTACTTCATTTATTATTTTTTCTAGTATTTCATATACTACATCTTTTGTAAGTGATTTAAATACTATTATTTCATCTATTCTATTTATAAATTCTGGTTTAAATGTGTTTTTAAGTTCATTTAATACTAATTGTTTACTATTATCTTTATTATCTAGTATATACTCACTTCCTAGGTTAGATGTCATAATTATTATAGTATTTTTAAAATCAACTGTTCTTCCTTGTGAATCTGTTATTCTACCATCATCTAGTATTTGAAGTAATATATTAAATACGTCTCTATGTGCTTTTTCTATTTCATCAAATAGTACTATACTATATGGATTTCTTCTTATTGCTTCTGTTAATTGTCCACCATCATCATATCCAACATATCCTGGAGGAGAACCAATTAATCTAGCAACTGAATGACTTTCCATATATTCACTCATATCAATTCTTACCATATGTCTTTCATCATCAAATAACTCATATGCAAGTGTTCGTGCAACTTCTGTTTTTCCAACTCCAGTAGGACCTAAAAATATGAATGAACCAATTGGTCTTTTTGGATCTTTTATCCCTGCTCTTGCTCTTATAATCGCATCACTTACTAATTTAAGTGCTTCATCTTGACCCTTTACACGTTCTTTCATTCTTGACTCTAGATTAATGAGTTTTTCTTTTTCACCACTTACTAGTTTTTGAACTGGAATATTAGTCCATTTTGATATGATTGATGCGATTGATTCCTCTGTTACTGTATCACTTAAAATTTCTGATTTTTTTTGTTGTTCTTGTAACTCTAATAATTCATGTTCTAGATTAGGAATAACACCATGTCTTAATCTTGCTGCTGTTTCTAGGTCATAATTGTTTTCTGCTTGTTCTAATTTAAATTTTGTTTTTTCATACTCGTCTTTCTTTGCTTTTACTTTATCATTTATACCTTTCTCTAATTCCCAAGATTTTCTAAGTGCATTTTCACTTATCTTTAAATCTTCCATTTCCTTATTTATTTCTTGAACCCTTTGTTTAGATAATTCATCTTTGTCTTTTCTTAATGCTTGTTTTTCTATTTCTAGTTGCATTATCTTTCTTGTTAGTGTATCTAGTTCTACTGGTACTGAGTCCATTTGTGTTTTTATTGTAGCACATGCCTCATCTACTAAGTCTATTGCTTTATCTGGTAAAAATCTATCAGTTATATATCTATCTGAAAGAGTTGCTGCTGCAACTAAAGCACTATCTTTGATATTAACACCATGATATACTTCATATCTATCTTTAAGCCCTCTTAATATAGTAATTGTATCTTCAACAGTTGGTTCACTTACTTGTACTTTTTGGAATCTTCTCTCTAAGGCACCATCTTTTTCTATGTATTTTCTATATTCGTTTAATGTAGTCGCACCTATACAGTGAATTTCACCTCTTGCTAGTAATGGTTTTAACATATTACCTGTATCCATCGCACCTTCAGCACCTGAGCCAACTATCATATGTATTTCATCAATAAACATGATTATTTCTCCATTACTATCTTGTACCCTTTTTAATACTGCCTTTAATCTATCTTCAAATTCTCCTCTATATTTAGCGCCTGCGATTAATGCCCCTAAATCTAATTCCCATATTTTTTTATTTTTTAAACTACTAGGTACATCACCTTTTACGATTCTACTTGCTAGGCCTTCAACTATTGCAGTTTTTCCTACACCTGGTTCTCCAATTAAAACTGGATTATTCTTTGTTTTTCTAGATAAAATACGGGTGATACTACGAATTTCTTCATCTCTTCCTATTACTGGATCAACTTTTCCATCTAAGACATTCTTTATAATATCTCTACCATATTTTTCTAAAACGTCTACATTTTCTTCATTATTATTCATAATTACCTCCCTCCAAATAAGTATTATACTCAATATTTAGCACTTGTCAATATCGAGTGCTAAAAAGTGATTTTTTTTATTATATATGATATAATGATTATGGGTGATTTTTTATGAAATTTAAAAATAATATTTTTATACGAATTTTAATTACACTAGTTATAGGATTCTTGATATATTACTTTATGTTGCCACCACTTAATCCTACTAGTCCTATATTCTGGGTATTTATAGTAATCATATATGTTATATTTTTAGGAACTGGTATATCATTTAAAACTTCTACTTTAGTATTTCCTAAAAATAGTATTAAAATACCTAAATACATATATATACCTTTTATTGTAATCGCATCTTTATTTGTCATTAACTTTATATTTTCACCACTATTTATGTCATCTAGTTATGCTAGTAGAATTGATATTAATAAAAATGGTGTATTTAATGAAGATATTAAAGAAGTCGATTTTAATGCACTACCTTTACTAGATAAAGATTCTAGTCAAAAGTTAGGAGATAGAGTTATGGGTCAAATGCCTGAACTTGTTTCTCAGTTTTATGTTTCTGATCTTTATACTCAAATAAACTACAATAATGAGATAATTAGAGTTACTCCTCTTGAATATAATGGTTTATTTAAGTTCTTCTCAAATAGCAAGAATGGTGTCATGGGTTATATTACTGTTAATTCTGTTTCAGGTGAGGCAAAACTTGTCAAGTTAGATAAGGGTATGAAATATATGCCATCTGCTTACTTCTTTAACAATTTATATAGATATATAAGGTTTAAATATCCTACTGAAATATTTGATACTGAATCATTTGAAATTGATAATGAGGGTAATCCATATTGGATAGTACCTACTGTTAAATATACAGGTATTGGAATTAAAAAGGAAATAACAGGTGTTATTATTGTAGATCCTATTACGGGTGAATCTAAGAAATATAGTGCAAATGAAGTACCTACTTGGGTTGATCATGTATATTCTCCTGAATTAATAATTGAACAAGTTGATGATTGGGGTCTTTATACAAATGGATTCTTTAATTCATTATTTAGTCAAAAGAATGTTACTATGACTACTGAAGGATATAATTATACAGTTATGAATGATGATGTTTATTTATATACTGGTATAACTTCTGTTTCTTCGGATGAGGCAAATATTGGATTTATTCTTACTAACTTACGTACTAAGGAAACAACTTATTATGAAGTTCCTGGTGCTGAGGAATACTCTGCTATGGCTAGTGCTGAAGGTCAGGTTCAACAAATGAAATATAAAGCAACTTTCCCATTACTAATTAATCTTAATAACAGAGCAACTTATTTAATATCTTTAAAAGATAATGCGGGACTTGTTAAAATGTATGCATTTGTAGATGTTGTTGATTATCAAAAGGTAGTTGTAACTGATTCTTCTAAAGGAATAGTATCCGCTGCTAAAAACTATTTAGATACTGCTGAATTTAAGCTAGATAATAGTTCACTTACTACAGAAGATATTACAATATCTAAAATAACAAGTGCTAATATAGATGGAAATACTTATTACTATATAGTTGCTACTAATGGCAAAAAGTATCGCTTATCAATAAAATTAGGTGAACTTACTATACCATTCTTATCAGTTGGAGATACAATTAATATTAGTTATTCATCTACAAAAGATATAATCGAAGTATCTAAATTAAATTAGACATTTAATATGTCTTTTTTCTTTGATATGATAAAAGTATTGAACTTTTAATATTTGTATGATAATATACTTTTTAATTTAACGGAGAGATTATTATGAAGAAATATTATAGTATTAAAAAATTAACTGAATATAAGGATCAATTATTATCAGTTAATGATATAAAAATATTAGAACTTGACGATAACCCAATTCAAACATTTATAGATATTAATGAATATATAGAAGATGAGCCCGATATTACTAATTTCAATTGCTTTTTGTATCATGGAATACGTTTTCAACAAAGATTAGAAAAGTTAGAGGATATTTTTAAAAAGAAAAAACTACTTGCTGGAAAATATTTAGATGATTATAGAAATTATTCTGATAATTGTAATGAAGGAGAGTATGTCTCATTATTTGGTGGTGAAGTATTGACTAGTCATGAATATGATGTTTTTGTTAAACCTAATGTGTCATTAGTTATTAGTCCATTTTGCGGTGCATATAAAACTATATATGTACCTTATGATACATGGTGTTATATAAGAGATAAGAAACTTCAATTAAACAATAGATTTAGTTATATGTATAATGAATACCAAATAAAAAACTTTGTTCCACTTGAAATGGTAAGAGCAATTGGTATACCCTATTCTCTTCTAACACGAACTAAAAATAAGGAAGAAGCAGAATTACTTAAAAGGGACGTTATTGACTTGATGGATCAATATAGTATCTCACTACCTATTGTTGATACAAGTAATATTAATAGGTTTTTGTATAACCCTCAAGATGAAAAAGAATATAAACACTATTAAATGATAATATATTATTTAATGAATTTGGCATTTAATATGTCTTTTTTATATGTTATTATATTTATAGGTGATGTTTATGGAATTTGTATCTGATTATGTATTAGTTGATATTGAAACAACTGGTTTATCTCCTTATTACTCTGAAATAATAGAAATAGGTGCTTTAAAGGTAAGAGATAATAAAGTTATAGATACATTTAGTACTTTAATTAAGCCAGATAATATTATTAATGAAAATATTACTAATTTAACTGGAATAACTAATGAAATGGTAGAATATGCTCCAAATATATTAGAAGTATTAAAATTATTTGAAAGTTTTATTGGAGATAATATCTTAATTGCACATAATGCTAAATTTGATATTGCTTTTTTAAATAATAATTTTGTTAAACATTTAGGTTATCCTTTAATAAATAGATATATTGATACTTTATATTTATCTAGAAAATACTTACCTAACTTAAAAAGTCATAAATTACAAACTCTAGCCGATTACTTTAATATAAATTATAATGGTGCTCATAGAGGATTAAGAGATTGTGAAATAACTAAGATGGTATACGATGAATTAACTAATATTGTACATATTAGTGTATAATAATTAAAGATTTCGTTTATATAAGTATAATTACATGTTATAATTTAATAGAATAAAGAGGTGTTTATCATGATTTATAAGCCACTAAATGATTTTATGATCGAGTCTTCACTTAAAAATTCATCTTGGGATAGTCAACTTATTACTTGGCTTAATAGAAATTATCCAGATATTATTTTAAATAATGATTCAAATTTATGGGAAGTAATAAGAACAAGTAAAGATGAAATTATAGATGTTTATAAACAAATAAAATTATTTTTATATGATGAAATACATAGTGAATTAAATATTACTAGATTAAAGAATTTAATATGTATTAATTGTTTTGGTATTAATATAGAAACTACTGATTATTTATTAGAAGAAATGTCTAAATATTTAAATTGTCTTTCTATACCTGAGGCTTCTATGTATGATAATATTAAGATGATATCTAATACTTTTAATGTGGATATTTTACTTTCATATAATGAAAAATTTGAGAATACTTCATTGCCAATTATTTTTAGTATAAGAAAGACTTTAGATACTAATTATAAAAGGCTACTTGCTAATTCTATCAATATTTCATCTAATAAATTTGATAAATCTTCTACTGGTATTATGATTCATTATTTAGATAAAGAAAAGTTTCAATTAGTAGTTGGTGTTGTAAAACAAGGAAAGGTTAATTCTGCAAACCTTTATAAGAAAAAGGATGGATTAAAATCATATTTAGATAAGTTAAAAGATAATTTGACTAGTGGTCCTGGAATATTATCTGCAAATCTTATTAATGATGAATATATTGGATTATTTGATGAAGGTGATATTATATTTGGTTATGAATATTTGCCTATTAAAAGAATAATTGGAATGAATACTGGTGATTGTTTTAAAAGAGTAGATAAAACAAAAGTTGTCGATGATTTATTTTTTGATAGCCCTGATTCATTATTAAGTCATATGAGTAGTAATGCAGTTGAAATTCTTATTGATATGAAACCAGAACCAGTTACCCCATCTTATATCATTTCTATAGATATTATTAAAGAAAGTGAAATAGATGCGGCTAAAATATTAGGTCTACCAATATATGTTATCAATACAAATGTATGTTATGAAAAAAGAAGGGCTAAAGAAGAAAGATTAAAAAGAGCGACATCTCATATTTCTGATAAAAGTGATTATTTAAAATCCTTGGTTGAACTATATAAATATCAAGAACAAACATATTTAATTAATACTGGATGTTTTTCTAATAAAGAAGAGATTACAACTAATTTAAATGAAACATATAATAAAATTGGTAGTGTTATTAATGAAATATATAATTCATGTATATTAGATGATAATATGTCTATAAAACAAAGATTAGATAATATGGAAACATTAGTTATATTAAATACTATAATTACTGATATTAGTTTAACTAATAACTTAAATAGCAAAAGAGTTGGTAATACAAAGGACTTTAAATGTTTCTTTACTGAATATGAGTCACATGCTGAATTTATGAATAGTATTATTAGTAAGATTGAGAGTAAATTTAATACTAAGATAAGCACTTATGCCCTTATATGTTTAGCATCTCTTTCTTGTAATGTTCAAGATTATACATTAAAAATGTGCTATGAAGAGTTTTCTCAGCAGGCTTGCGATTACTTAAATTATTTTAAATTTCCATATATGGATTTAGTTAATAATAAAGCCTTTGATAAAATTAATAATTTTGAAGATGCCTTAGTATATAGTGATAGCAATACCTCAATATTATTAGATAATAATGAACTTAGTTATATAATAAAAGATGGATTTTCATATGATATAGTTGCTAAAACATTTAATCCTTCAAAATTTAGTAAAATTAAATATCAATATATATGTAAAAACATCAATAATAAAGAATTAGAAGTTCAAATTTTAAATAATAATAATATTAGAATTATTGATAAAGGAAGGAAAACTATAAATTATAATAATTTTAAAAATATAGAAAATAATGAATATGTTATAAATAAATAACATATTTTTTTTTATTTGGTAAATAATAGTTTTAGGTGATAAATATGTTTCATGATATTATAAATACTAATTGGATGGAAATTTTAGATGTAGTTATAAGAGCATTAATATCTCTAGTTACTTTATTTTTAATAACTAAATTATTAGGTAAAAAGCAAGTTTCTCAACTAAGTTTATTTGACTATGTAATAGGTATTTCTATTGGTAATTTTGCTGCTGAAATGACAATTAATGTAGAATCACAGTTCTTAAATGGTATAGTTGCGGTTGTTGTGTTTGGACTAATCGCATTCTTAATTTCTATACTAACTATGAAAAGTATTGTTTTAAGAAGATATTTTATGGGAATACCTACTGTATTAATACAACATGGTAAATTAATTGAAGAAAATATGAAGAAAGTTAAATTTGATGTTAATGATTTATTAGAGGAATGTCGTGGTAATGGATATTTTGATATTAGTGAAATAGAGTTTGCTTTGATGGAGGCAAATGGAAAACTAAGTATTTTGCCTAATGGTGAAAATAAACCATTAACTATTAAAGATATGGCTTTAAAACCAAAGAAACAGGGCTTGTGTGCTAATTTAGTAATTGATGGTAAGATTATGAGTAAAACATTAGAAACTATTCACAAAACATCTGAATGGTTAGAAAAAGAAATACATAATAAGGGTAAAAGGTTAGAAGATATATTACTTGCTACTTTAGATGTTGATGATAAGTTAGTAATTTATGAAAAGCATGTAAAAGATGAAATATTAGATGTATTAGAATAAAGCACATTAATTATGTGTTTTTTTATGTGGTAAATAACCTTATTTTATTAGGAATATGCTATAATATGAATGATAAGTCACTTAATAAGTATCGCAAATTATTGGAACAAAAACAATTATTTAGGAAAAGATGGTAAATATGATTAATAGATGTAATACTAGGGAAATTTTGGTTGGTAATGTTAAAATTGGTGGTAGTAATAATGTAGTTATTCAGTCAATGACCAATACTATTACTAAGGATGTTGATTCTACTGTAAAACAGATTTTAGAATTAGAAAGTGCTGGATGTCAAATCGTTAGAGTTGCATGTTTAGATATAGATGATGCTAACTCTATAAAATTAATTAAAGAGAAAATACATATTCCAATTGTTGCTGATATTCATTTTGATTATAAGATTGCTCTTGCTGCAATTGAAGCAGGAGTTGATAAAATTAGAATTAATCCTGGTAATATTGGCTCACGTGATAAGGTTATTGCCGTTGTTAAAGCATGTAAGTGTAAAAATATACCTATTAGAATTGGGGTAAATAGCGGATCAATTGAACCAGATTTATTAGAAAAGTATGGTGGTAGACCTACTGCACAGGCCATGGTTGAAAGTGCAAAAAGACATGTAAGCATTTTAGAAGAGTTAGATTTTCATGATATTATTATATCTCTAAAGGCATCAGACTTGTATTTATGTATTGAAAGTTATGAAGAGGCCTCTAAAATATTCAACTATCCTTTGCACATTGGCATAACTGAATCTGGTACATCATTTAGTGGTACAATTAAATCAAGTATTGGTCTTGGAATATTATTAAGAGAAGGTATAGGTAGTACTATTAGGGTATCATTATCTGATAATCCAGTTGAAGAAATCAGGGTTTGTAAAGAAATATTAAAGAATTGTAATTTACTTAATAACGTACCTACTTTAGTGTCTTGTCCTACTTGCGGAAGAACTAGAATTGATTTAATTCCAATTGCTAAAGAAATAGAGGAGTTCTTGAAAAATATTAATTCTGATATTACAGTTGCAGTAATGGGATGTGCAGTTAATGGTCCAGGTGAGGCAAAACATGCTGATATTGGTATTGCTGGTGGAATTAGTGAAGGTTTATTATTTAAAAAGGGGCAGATAATAAAAAAAGTACCTCAAGAGGAACTTATTGATGTATTAAAAAGTGAGATATTAGATATGATTAGGTGATATTTTCTATAATATCAATCATTTTTATTTGTATTTACCCAAGTACGTTCTACATTTACTTTCTCTTTTTCTATAATAGCGTCATATAAATTTATATTAAGCGTATTACAAATGGATGTAAGAACTATAAATACGTCTGCTATTTCACTTTCAACTGTATCATAATTTTTTATTTTTACTTTATCAATACACATATTCGTTTTCTCTTTTCTAACTGATTTTGCTAACTCACCCACCTCTTCTAGTAATAGCAGCAATTCTTGTTCTATGGGTTGTTTTCCAAAGCCTCTAATATCAATCACTTGTTTAATATAATTTTGAATAGTATCTAAACTATTATTTCTTGATAGATTTTTTAACAATTCTTTTTGATTCATAAAATTTTCATCCTCCTTTTAATTAAATGTATTATATCAAACATTTGTTCTTTAAACAATATATAATATTAAAATTCTAAAATTTCTAAAAGCGATAAACAACTTGCTAAATATTGTCCTTTATGTTATTATGAATATGTCAAGGAAACTTGAATAAAATAAAAATGGGACATTCAGTTTTCACATGTTGGATGTTGCCTAAAATTTGGTTAACACCTAATTCATATGATGAGTTAGGTGCTTTTCTTTTATATTAAAATTATAAATAATAATAATATTAAAAGGAAGATAAAAATGAGTAATGATGATATTAAAAAATCTTTCTTATTCATTGTATCGCCTCCCTTCTTTTATGAAGTTTGGCAAACACCCAACAACTAAATGTCCTAAATAGATTATACCAAACGTTTGTTCTCTGTACAATATATAATATTAATATAGCAAAATTATAATACTTTGTTGTATAATGTTATTGTATGGAGGTAACTATGGGATTTAGATTTAGAAAATCTTTTAATTTAGGTAAAGGTGTTAAAGCAACTGCTAGTAAAAGTGGTGTTAGTTTTAGTTGGGGTATTCCTGGATTTAGGGTAACTAGAACTTCAAAGGGAAAGATAAGAAAAACTTTTTCTATTCCTGGTACTGGAATATCTTATGTAGATGAGGGGAAAGATAAAAAATAATATAATACTAAAAAGAAGTTCGTCCTGAACTGAACCCCAAAAATTGGACAGTTTAATTATTCAAGGATTGTAACCTGTAT
>CAOKET010000003.1 GCA_948467605.1 uncultured Mycoplasmatota bacterium
GTTTAGAGAATATATGACATATGAGATGGATCAGAAAATAATACACAATACAGAGCTATATGATGCGAAAAAGGAGGGATTAGAACAGGGAGAGAGACAAGAAAAACAGTCAATAGCAAGAATGATGTTAAAGGAAAATATAGATATAAATATAATAATAAAATGTACTGGTCTTACAAAAGAGGAAGTAGAAAATTTATAGAAAGTATGTATAATACTTTATTTTTTCTTTAAAAAATAGTATATTAGTAATGTATTTTAGAAAGAGGTAAAAAAATGGAAAACGTATATATTTTTGGACATAAGAATCCGGATACAGATTCAGTTACAAGTGCAATAGCACTTGAATATTTAAAACGTGAGTTAGGTATGAATGCTCAAGCGGTAGTACTTGGCGAAATCAACAAGGAAACAAAATATGCATTAGATTATTTTAAAATTAAGACACCAAGTTATCTAAATGATGTAAAATTACAATTAAAAGATGTGACCTATCATAAGGATTGTTTTTTAAGTGAAAAGTGCTCAGTTTTAGATGCATATAATTATATGACAAAAAACGGTATAACTGGTGTACCTTTAGTTGATAAAGATAATAAGTTTAATGGATTAATAACATTAAAAGCAATAGCAAAAGATATGGTAAGAGGGAATTTTAATAATCTATTCACATCTTATGAAAACATAGTAAATGCCCTAGAAGGTGAAGAAGTATTAAAATTTGATTCAGAAATCAAAGGTAATATAATGGCTGCTTCCTTTAGAAGTACTACTTTTGTTACAAGTGTTTTAACTAAAGACGATATATTAATAGTAGGAGATAGACACAGTGTAATAGAACACGCAGTAAAAAGTGGAATTAAGTTACTAATTTTAGTAGGGGATGCTGAGATAAAGAGTAGTCATTTAGAAATTGCTAAGAGTAATAAGGTAAATATAATTAAAACAAAATTTGACACTTTCCATGTATCTAAACTGATTGGATTTAGTAACTATGCTATTATTTTAAATACTGAAGATAGACCAGCGGTATTTGATGAAAATGATTATTACAATGATTTTGTAAGCATTGCAAATAAATTGAAATTTAATAACTATCCAGTAATAGATAAGAATAATGTTTGTAAAGGTTTAATAAGAGTAACTGATATAACTGAAAAACAAAGGAAAAAGGTTATATTGGTTGACCATAATGAGCCAAAACAAAGTGTAGATGGTTTAGATGAATCAGAAATATTGGAAATAGTTGATCATCACAATATAGGTAATATATCTACATCTAACCCAATAAATTTTAGAAATATGTCAGTTGGTAGTACAAATACAATTCTTTATCAATTATATTTGGAAAGCAAAATAGAAATCCCAAAAGATATTGCTGGAATAATGCTTTCTGGAATACTATCAGATACTTTATGTTTGACTAGTCCAACAACTACAGAAATTGACAAATTTACTGTAAATGAACTATCAAAAATCGCAGCAGTAGATTATGAAAAGTTTGCGCTTGATATGTTTAAAGCAGGAACTTCTTTAGAAGGAAAAACAAAAGAGGAAGTTGTCAATACTGATATTAAAGCATACAATGCCGATAGTGGTGATGTATTTGCAATATCTCAAGTGTTTACATTAGATTATGAAAAAATACTTAATGATAAAGAGGGATATTTATCCGTTATTGAAGATATTAAACAAAAAAAAGGATATGCATTTGTTGTACTTGCAGTAACTGATATATTAAAAAATAGTTCTTATATGTTTTATACAGCAGGAATTGAAAAGAATATGGCAGTAGGTTATAATATAGATAACTTTGAACAAGGAACATATATAGAAGGATGTGTTTCTAGAAAAAAACAAATTGTACCAGTATTAATGGAATTTTTGAAATAAAATTGGATACTTTTTTAAGTATCTTTTTTAATTATATGATATACTTAAATTAGGTGGAGTATGAAAAAAAGAAAAACATTAATTATCTTGATTTCAATATTATCAGTTATATTTATATTATCAACTATTTTTATAATAGATTATAGTAGATATTTACATAATAAAAAACCAATATTTGTAATAAGTACTAAAGAAAATACTATTAACAATACTAAATATACTTTATATAATGGAATATTATATAAAGTTATAGAATATAAATCTTTATATGGTAAGAATTACATGGAGTTTACAAATATATTTAAAAAAGTAGATGTTGTGGAATTAACTATAGAGGAATATAATTTTATTAAAGATTATTTTAATGAAGAAATTCCTGAAAATGATAGTAAGTGTTTTAATGTTGTTAATATTTATGATGTTGAGTATTCTAATAAAAAATATATAAAAGAGGTTTCACTTTGGGTAAAATCTAGTTGTTACTATGTAGAACAAAGAAAGATAAACGAAACAAAAGGTTATTCTATACCATACAAATTGATTTTAAATAGTAAAGAAGAGTTAAAAATAGATAATGTTATGTCACCAAGAGATGGATCATATTATAATAAAGATATGAAAAAGATATTTGAAAAAAGTATTAGATTAGCGATGGATAATATAAGTTTTAAAGAAATAAATAATAATATTAAAAATCAAGTTGAAGAATATTTTTACCCATTAAAATTAGATTAAGAATAAATTATAAATTTTGGAGGAAAAGATGAGTGTTATTGATCATAAATGTCCTAATTGTGCGGCAGTATTAAAATTTAATCCTACTACACAAAATTGGAAATGTGAATTTTGTAAGGGAGAATTTACATTAGAACAAATAAAGGCATCAGAAGAAAAATATGGTAAAAAATTAGAACAAGAAGATATTATAACTGAAAAAGATAAAGATGGCATGAAAATCTATAAGTGCAATAATTGTGGAGCCAATATAATAATGTCTAAAAACACAGCAGCAACTTCTTGCATATATTGCAAAAATACAGCAATAATAAAAGATAATTTAGTAGATGAATTTTCTCCATCAATGGTAATACCATTTAAAAAAACAAAAGAAGAGGCAATAAATGAGTTTGTTAAGATTGGAAAAGGTAAACCACTTATGCCTAAAGTCTTTAGTGATAAAAAAAATATTGAAGAAATGAGTGGTATATATATACCATTTTGGATATTTGATTACAATTCTGTATCAGATGCAGTGTTTGACACTTCTAGAGTAAAAACATGGGCATCAGGGAATTATAGATATACAAAAACAGATAAATATAAAGTAAATATATCTGGTAACATGGAATTTGATAAAATACCAGTAGATGGTTCTGTTAGATTTCAAGACGATATTATGAACTCAATTGAGCCTTTTGATTATAACGAATTAAAAGAATTTAATTATTCATACCTGTCAGGTTTTTTAGCAGAAAAATATGATGTTAAATCAGAAGATGCAGAAACAATTGCAAGAAAAAGAGCGGAGAATAGTTCGTTAGATGAGTTAAGACAACAAGTTAATAGTAGTGGGTATAGTACAGTAATAAATTCATCTAAGAACATAAATATTAATTTAGAATCAAAAGAATATATATTACTACCAGTATGGATGTTAAATATAAAATATAAAGATAAAATATATACGTTTGCAATGAATGGTCAAAGTGGTAAATTGGTTGGTGATATACCAGTAGATAAGAAAAAAGCTGTATTAACAGCGGTATTAATATTTTTTGGAAGTTTTATTATTTTAACACTAATTAATTTAGTTATTAGGATGGTGTTAAAATGAGAAAGATATTTTATATAATTATAATTAACATACTTTTACTTAGTGCTTTTGCATTAAAAGTAGATGCCTCAACTAATACTTATACTAGAACAGAATCTAATTTAAGAGTACCTAATGATGTAAGTACAAATAATAAGGCTAATATATATCGTACTCCATCAGTAGATGAAGATGAAAAAATATATGACTTTGCTAAGATTATCTCAGATTATGATGAGAAATTATTATTTGAAAAAATAGAAGAGTTTATTGATGAATATGATATGGATATGGTAGTTGTAACTATAAATAAAAGTGAATTTGGTACAGCAATGAGTTATGCAGATGATTTTTATGATTATAATTATTTTGGTAAAAATAAAACTAGGGATGGCCTGCTTTTATTAATAGATATGTATAAAAGGGAAGTTGCAATTTCAACTAGTGGTCATGCGATTCTTGTATATGATGATAATAGAATTGATAGAATGTTAGATTATCTTGAAACAGACCTTGGATATGGAACTTATTATGATGCGGTAGATACATTTATAGAAAATGCAACTAAGTATGCAAAAAAGGGAATTGCGCCCAGTAATAAAAATGCTTACATAGATGAAAATGGTGACATAGTGTATGTGAGTCCATTTCCTTGGTTTATGATAATTGTAATATCAATAATTATTACAGTAGTAACTATATCTATATTGTTATCTAGACACAAGCAAATAAAAAAATCTAGTACTGCTAAATATTATCTAAAATCTATAAATATAACAAATAGGGAAGATAAATTTATAACAACATTTACTACATCAACTATAATATCATCAAGTAGTAGTGGTAGTCATGGATCATCAACACACAGGAGTAGTAGCGGAAGAAGTCATGGAGGAGGAAGCAGAAGATTCTAATGCAAAAAAAATATATAGATGAAAAATTAGAAAGTAATTTAACTTCGATAGTTAATTGTGATGATTTTAAAGAATGGTATGATATAGTAAGTCCAATACTTTTAAGTGAAGAATTTCAAAAAAGAAAGTTAATGAAGCATCATGATGAAAGTGTATGGGATCATTGTGTTGAGGTGTCATTTAAGGCATTTAGATACAGTAAAAAATTTAAAGTTAATTCTAGAAATTGTGCAATTGCGGGGTTAATGCACGACTTTTATCCACACGCTTGGCAGTATTCTAAGTCATTAGAAAAACTAGATAAAAGTTACTCATATTACTTTTTGCCAAATACTAAAAAGCCAAAAATATTTAAACAACATGGATTTATACATGCTAGGGAAGCAAGAGATAATTTTAAGAAATTCTATGGAGATTTATCTAATAGTCATATAGAAAATGCCATATTAAGACATATGTTTCCATTAAATATAAAACCTCCAACTTGTAAGGAAGGATGGATAATAACTCTTGCAGACAAGATAGTATCTATTAAAAATCTTCCAAATATAAAAGAGTGGCCAAAATATATTGGCATTCATAATTCTAAAAAATATTAAATAATCATATTGACTTTTATAAAATTAATATGCTATAATCAATGTGCTTGATTATTTGAAGCATATTGGGGAATTAGCTCAGTTGGCTAGAGCGCCTCGCTTGCACCGAGGAGGTCAAGGGTTCGAGTCCCTCATTCTCCACCAATATTGAAATTAATATCTACTAGCAAACTGGTAGATATTTTTAATATAATTTATAAAAAAGATATAGTTATTAATATTCCATATGGATAAAAAAATTTAAAAGAAGAAGTTATCAAGGGATTTGATAGTACATTCGATTTTGGAGAATATATTTTAGTTGAAGAAAATAATAACAACTAAAAGTTTTTAAAGGAGAAAAAAATGGAAGATTGTTATATTTTCTGATTTGCATTATCTCCCCCAAGGAAAGTGTGCTAATGAAAATAGGAAACTAACTCATTATGCAGAAGGTATATTAAGCAAACTTATTTATAGTGTTAATAATGAAATAAAACCAGATTTTGTAGTTAACTTAGGTGATTTAATAGAGTATGTTAATAATAGTGAAGATGATATAAAAAATTATAAATATATATATGACAAATTAAATAATTTTTTATGCCCTGTATTTTCTGTTACGGGAAATCATGACTTAAAAACAATTGATAGTAGAAGTACATTAGAGAAAATAATGGGGTATCATCATTCCGCATATTCCTTTGATTATAATAATTTTCATTTCGTATTTTTAGGATTAGATGTAAATAATAATGATATTTTAAATGATGGTGGTATATCTAGAACACAATATGCATCAAAAAGTGATATAGAATGGTTAGAGAGTGATTTAATTAAAAATAAATTTCCGTGTATTATTTTCAATCATTTTGGTATTGCTGAAGACAACATGAAAGGTAACTTTTGGTTTAATAATAATAGTGAAAATGCATTATTAAAAAACAGAAAAAAAATAAAAAATATTATTAATAACAAGAATGTTTTAGGAGTATTCTCTGGTCATCAACATTGGACTAAAAAAATAGTTGAAGATAGTATAAATTATTATATATTAGGGTCAATGACAGAAAATATTAATAATGATGGTATTCCAGATGGAGTTTATTTTATAGTTGAAGTATATAAAGATAAGTTGGAAGTTACCGAAAAACATATAAAAATCTAATTATCATTGTATATATTTGATATATGTAATATAATTATACTATATAGTTTGTAGGAGGTATCTCGTGTTAAGTATATTAGAAAGTATAATTTATGTATTATCAAATATCTTTTTATTTATAGGTTTTCTAAAACTAAAAAAAAGTGATAAAAAACTTAATTTTATTCACTGGTTATTTATAACATTTATGTTGCTATTCTGCTATAACGCATTTATTGCACTTATATTAAGTTCATTATATATACCAGTGTATTTAGTAAGTGTTACAGTATGTAATATTTTAATTGGATTATTTTTATATAAAAGAAAAGAAAAACAAGAGTATTTTATATCCAAACATGATTGTTTTGCAACAATAATATTAGCAATTATAACCATAATTATAATGATAACAAGATTTGGTATACCATTTAATGTTGCATATGAGACTTGTGATCCAGGAATACACTTTTGGACTTCTAGAGATTTTTATGAACAATCATATTTACTAAATAAAGTTACTGATAAAACAGTAGTTAATTTTGAAACTAGGCAAACCGCATCTTATACTAACATGGGACTTATATTTAAAGTAGTTGGACCATTTGTAAATGATTTTGATTTTTATATATTCTATATAATTTACGATTTATTTATGTTATTTGTTGCAGGAATGATTTTCTATATAATAATTAGCAATACTAAAGGTAAAGGAAAATATATATTAAGCATAGCACTAGCAATTCTATATTTTACAGGTTATCCATTAAATAATATGTTATTTGGCTTCTTTTACTCAGGACATGCGATTACTATTATAGGATTAATATATATATTAATTAAATATTATGAGGATAATGAATTTAATAGAAAAATAAGTATAATATTATTATGTTTATCTTGTTTTGGATTATTTTTTACATACTATTTTTATGCACCAGTAGTATTTATTGCAATGTTTATATATATAACATATAAAGATATAAAGTCTGGTAAAAAGGTGTTTTCGTTAAACTATATACTTAAAATGATAAGTATATTTGGTCTTGCATGTTTATTTGGCTTCTTATATTATATAGTACCTAATTTGGGAAATCCAAATACATCTATTTCAACACAAATAAATCTAGACGGTTATTTTTATAATAATATATACTCTAACTTTACATTATTAATTCCAATAATAATACTTAGTTTTATATATTTTTATAAGAAAAAAGATATAAAATTAGAACACATAATGTTACTTATGTTATTAATATTTATGGGAGTAATAGTATATTTAATGATTACAGATAAAGCGGTAGGATATTATTTATCTAAAAACTATTATTTGTTATGGTTAATAACATTTATAATTGTATCTAAACTTATTATAGAAGTATATGATAAATATAAAACTATAATAATTACTTATTGTACATTTTCACTATCAATTATTCTTCTTACTATTTTTAATACAGAACAAAAAATGATTGATTTAGAAGAATGGACTACTAATTTAACAACACCATCAAATTTATTTTATGTGTATAGATATAATTATGAATTAATAGAATATGAGGAACCTGAATTTACAAAAGAAGAACTAAAAATGTTAAGAAAAATATATAATATGGGCGCAAGAGATTTACAAAATAATGCTCAATATGGATATTTAAATAGACGAGCATGGTTAGCAGCATGGTTTAGAAAAAAACCAATTACTGAGACAACTGAAAATAAACTATTTACTTATTTAACTGCAAATGATTTTACAGAAATTATTTATTCATATAAAACAGAGGCCGATTTTAATATTGAAAATTTAGATTACTCTATGGTAAATATGAATGATAACAATTGGTTTTTATTTATGTACAATAAAGAAGTAGATGATCCAGTTATAGAGGAAGGTTCTGAACCATATATAGTCATACAGGGTAAGAAAAACTATGATTTGATTGATAGAGGTACTTGTATAAATTGTACGTTCTATGACTTTGATGAAGGTCTTCTTATATATAAACCGTAAGAAAGAGGTGTATTATGATATATGTAAATAATGTTGGTCTTTCGTTTGGAAAAAGACAACTATTTGACCAAGTAAATATAAAATTTGAACATGGTAATTGTTATGGATTAATAGGCGCAAATGGCGCTGGTAAAAGTACATTTTTAAAACTGTTAAGTGGTGAGTTAGATACTACTAAGGGTGAGATAACAGTTACTAAGGGTGAAAGAATTTCTGTACTAGAACAAGATCACAATAAATATAATGATCATACTGTATTAGAAACAGTAATAATGGGAAACTCTATATTATATAAAATTATACAAGAGAAAAATGAAATATATAGTAAACCAAATTTGAGTGATGAGGATGGTATGAGAGTTGCTATGTTAGAAGCAGAGTTTGCTGAACTTAATGGATGGCAAGCAGAAGCAGATGCGGCAACATTATTATCTGGTTTAGGCGTTGATAATAAATACCACGAAGTGCTTATGAGTGAACTTAAAGATACGGATAAAGTAAAAGTACTACTTGCTAAGGCATTATTTGGTGAACCAGATATTTTACTTTTAGATGAGCCAACTAATGGGCTAGACATATCGTCTAAAATATGGTTAGAGGAGTTTTTAATAGATTTTAATAATACTATAATTGTAGTATCACATGATAGACATTTCTTAAATAAAATATGTACTCATATAGTAGATATTGATTACGAAAAAATAACACTTTTTGTTGGAAATTACGATTTCTGGTATGAATCAAGTCAATTAGTTAAAAAGCAAATGACTGAATCAAATAAAAAGAAAGAACAAAAAATAAAAGAATTACAAGATTTTATTGCAAGATTCTCTGCTAATGCTTCTAAATCAAAACAAGCAACTTCTAGAAAAAAGGCACTAGAGAAAATCTCTCTAGATGAAATTAAACCATCTACTAGAAAATATCCTTATATAAATTTTGATTTTGAAAAATACTTAGGAAAAGAGGCAATTTCCATACTTGGAGTATCAAAAGTAGTTGATGGTAAAGAGGTATTAAAAAATGTACGTTTTACAATAAATCCAGGCGATAAAATTGCATTTGTTGGTAACAATGAAATCGCAAAAACTACTCTTTTTAAAATTATAGCTGGGGAGTTAGAACCAGACTCTGGATTTGTAAAAGTAGGTACAACAGTAAATATGTCATACTTTGCTAAAAACCATGATGAATATTTTACGAGTGATTTAAACTTAATTGATTGGTTAAGACAATACTCAGAAGACAAAACTGAAACATTCGTAAGAGGATTTTTAGGTAGAATGTTATTTTCTGGAGAAGAAGTATTTAAGAAGGTAAATGTACTATCAGGTGGAGAAAAGGTTAGATGTATGTTATCTAAACTTATGTTACAAAAGGGTAATGTTTTAATACTTGATGAACCAACAAACCATTTAGATATGGAGTCTATTACTTCTCTTGACACAGGTATGCAAAATTTTAAGGGTGTAATTTTATTTGCGACTCATGATCATCAAATGTGCGAGAATGTTGCTAATCGTATTATAGAAATAAAAGATGATGGAAAGATAATAGATAAATGGATGAGTTATGATGAATACCTAGAACTAAAACAAAATGGTAATATATAGGTGAACTATGATAAGAATTAAAGATGTATATAATTTTAATTTACATGATACAGTAACTTGTGGTCAAATATTTAGATTTAAAGAAGAAGAAGATAATAGTTATACAATAGTAATTCATGATAGAGTAATAAATATTAAACAAGAAGGTACTAATTTAATAGTAAAATCTAATAATGAAGATAATCTAGAAAACATTGTGAAAACATACTTTGATTTAGATAGAGATTATGATGAAATAAATAACGAATTAATATGTTTAAACAAAGATATAAAGGATACAATAGATAAATGTAGTGGTTTAAAAATGATAAACCAAGATTATTTTGAAACATTGATTGCATATATTATATCCGCTAATAACAGAGTATTAATGATAACAAGATGTTTAAATAATATTGCAGAAAAATATGGTAAAAAAATTACATTTGAAGGAAAAAACTATTATTTATTTCCTAATTCCTTAGAACTATCTACATGCACAAAAGAAGAACTTAGAAATTTGAAAACAGGTTTTAGAGATGAATATATAGTAGATGTAGTAAAAAGGGTAAATAATGGTGAATTAAACCTTGAAGATATAGCAGATATGCCTACTGATAAAGCAATGGAAACTTTAATGCAAAATAAGGGTATAGGAGAAAAAGTCGCTTCTTGTATCCTTTTATTCGCATACTTTAAAACAGATGTATTTCCTATAGATACATGGGTTAAAAAGTATATGTTGGATAATTATAATGTAACAGGTGTTAAGAACATAAGAGAGTTCGCATCAAAAAATTATGGTAAATATTGTGGAATTGCAATACAATATATGTTTCATGCTAGAAGAAATAAATAGGAGAAGTTATGAAGAAGTCATTTGTAATAGTATTAGTGATATTATTGATATTTATAATTTGTATAGAAAGTACTTTATTATTAAATAATAAGCAAGATGATAAAGTTTATTCATGTGCTAATGTTATAAGTAATTTAAAAGTAGAAGATTATAAATTATCATTAATTGCAGTAGGTGATGCCCTAATTCATAGAGGAATTTATTACGATGCTGCTACTAATCAAACAGATGATTCTGGTTATACAAAATATGATTTTACAGATATGTTTTCATATATAAGAGATATTATAAAGCCATACGATTTAAAATTTTATAACCAAGAAACTATAATAGGTGGTAAAAATTTAGGATTATCTAATTACCCATTATTTAATTCACCAGATGAGATAGGATTAAATCTTATAGATGCTGGATTTAATTTAGTTAATTTAGCAACTAATCATTCAATTGATAAAGGAAAAGAAGGAGCAACTTATTCTGCTAACTTCTGGCAGAGTAAGAATGAAATATATGCAGTTGGAAGTTATAGATCATTTGATGAGAGAAATAAGGTAAGAATTGAAGAAAAAAATGGTATTAAATATTCACTTCTTGGTTATACGACTCATACAAATGGTTTAAAGGTACCTAGTGGGTATGAATATTTAGTTAATGTATATAATCCTGATCAAGTAAAAAAAGATATAGAAGACGTAAGGAGTAAAGTAGATGTATTAATTGTATCTATGCACTGGGGAGAAGAATATACTAACACTCCTACAAATGAACAAAGACAAATCGCAGAGTACTTATCAAATCTTGGTGTAGATATAATTATTGGTCATCATCCTCATGTAGTTGAATCAATTGAATATGTAAATAATACTTTAGTAATATATTCATTAGGTAATTTTATATCAGCACAAGATGGTATAAATAAAAGAACTGGTTTAATTGCTGCTTTAACTATAAATAAACATGTTGTTGAGGGTAAATCTACTATTAGTATAACTGATGTAAAAGGTGATTTGATTTGGACTCACCAAGTAGGATATAAAAACTTCAAAGTAATACCATATGCATATTTAACAGATGATAACTTAAAAAATCACGATAGTATATATGAGCAATATAAAAAATATATAAATCCAAAAAATGATAGTAGAATACAAGTAGGTTTTATAACTAAGGAGTAATTTATGGAATATATAGTTGACATATTAAGAGAAAATGATGAAGGATTAGGAATTGCTAAAATAGATAATATTACAGTATTTGTAAGTGATGCGATTAAGGGTGAAAGAGTAAAAATAGAAGTTATAGATAAGAAAAAAAATTACTTACTAGCAAAACAAAAAGAAATATTAAAAAAATCCTCTGATAGAGTAGATACTCCATGTAAGTATTACTCTATATGTGGTGGATGCGATATAATGCATATGAGTCATGATAAACAACTTGATTTTAAATTAAATAGAGTTAGACACATATTTAAAAAATTATATGATAAGGAAGTAAACATAGAAAAAATAGAATCGTTAAATAGTTTTAATTATAGAAATAAAGTAGTACTTAGAGTAGATAATGATATATTAGGATTTTATAAGCATGGAACAAATGAATTATTTGATTGTAATAAGTGTATTGTATCTAGTGATAATATAAATAAAACAATAGAAATATTACATAATTTTATAAATAATAATAAAAATCATAATATAAAAGAAGTAATGATAAGACAAAACAATGACACTATTGGTAAAGTAATGGTATGTATAGATGATATTAACAAATGTTGGCAAGAAAAATTTATAAAAGAATTATCTAGTTATAAATTTATTGAAAGCATTTATATAAATGAAAAATTAGTATATGGAAAAAATAATCTTTTAATAAATATGTTTGACTTGACATTTGAAGTGTCACCTAAATCCTTTTTTCAAATTAATGAATTGATGACTAAATGCTTATATAGTTATGTACTTGATAATATTGACAATGGTAGTAATGCCCTTGATTTATATTGTGGAACGGGTACTATTACATCTATAATATCTAAAAAGTGCAATAAAGTAATAGGAATAGAAGTAATTAAAGATGCAATTTATAATGCTAATAAAAATATATTAAGAAATAATATAAAAACAGTAGGATTTATGTGTGGTAAAGTAGAAGATTTAATTGATGATATAAATATTAAAAAACTAGATGTAATAGTAATGGATCCTCCTAGAAGTGGTAGTGATAAAAAAACATTAAATACTATTTGTAATATACTTCCTAAAAAGATAATTTATATTTCTTGTAATCCAGTTACCTTAGTAAGAGATTTAAAACAATTAGATGATTATTATGATATTAAAAATATAAGATTGTTTGATATGTTTCCACAAACTCATCACGTTGAATGTGTATGCGTGTTAAATAAAAGGTAAAACCTTATAGATAAAGGAAAAGCGGGCTATTCAGTTGAGAACAAAAAATGGTAAAAAACGAGTAAATTATTGATATTTTTCCTGATTTTTGAAAAAAATATTGTGGAGGTTGTCTGTGGAGAATATGTTCCCTAAAACCACTATAACTGGTATGAGTGTATAATTAAAATTATAAATGGAGGTTTTAGGTTATGAATGAATTATTAGTAAAAGAAAATATAAAAATTGAAGATATGATTTTTGAAATAAGAGGAAAGCAAGTTATTTTCTCATCAGATGTTGCAAAGTTATATAAAACAGAAACAAGAATTATAAATCAAACGATTAAAAGAAATATTATGAGATTTCCTGAAACATTTTGTTTTCAACTAACTATGGAAGAGGTAATAAACTTGAGATCACAATCTGTGACCTCAAGTTTAAGGAATGAAATAGTACATGGTGGAATAAGATATTTACCGTATGTTTTAACTGAACAAGGAATAATGATGTTATCTGGGCTTCTTAAAAGTGATGTTGCTGCCAAAGTAAATGTTCAAATTATTGACGCTTTTGTTGCTATGAGAAAATTTATTTCAAGTACAATGGTAAATCAAAGTTTTATAAATAATTTAGTTTATAAGCATGATGAAGAAATCAAGTTACTAAAAGATTCTTTTGATAAATTACAAGAAAAGGAAAAAAACAATGCAATATTCTTTGATGGACAAATTTATGATGCTTATTCATTACTATTAGATATTTTAAATAGTGCAACAAAAGAAATAATTATTATTGATAATTATGCTGGTAAAGAATTATTAGATATTTTAAAAGAAATAAATGTTAATATAATAATTTATTCTGTAAATATGAATGAAACATTAATCAAAAAATATAAAAGCCAATACAATAATGTTGAATTAGTATTTAATAATAGATTTCATGATAGATTTATTATTATAGACAACAAATATATATATCACTGTGGTAGTAGTTTTAAAGATTTAGGAAAGAAGTGTTTTGCCATTAATAAAATAGAAAGCAACAAAATTTTAAATGGTGTTTTAGATGAAATTAGAAAGTAGTATATACTATAATTAATAACTACTATATATTCATAATAAACATTATATTTATATTGTTTGTGTATTACGACATAGTCAGTTGTAAACAAACATATAAAAGTCAACTATTAATAATACACAAACTTATCATGTGGAATATGTATGCGTGTTAAATGTGTGATAAAACTTTATATGATAGGAACAGAGAAACTGTTGTATAATATAGATTAATATTTAATGGAGGATAATATGGAAGATTTAAAAATAAGTATTGAAAAAGAAAATAATGATTTTTTTAGAAAATGGATTATAGAAGAATGGAAACACCATAATACAGTTGATTCGATATATCAACTAAAAATAATAAAACCAGAAGACTTAACTTTTCAAAAAAATGAAGAATATTATAAAATTATATGCAATGATGAAATGGTTGGATTTTTTGGAATAAAAAATTATGAAAAAGAACTATATCTATATAGATTTTTTATTGATGAAAAATATCGAAATAAAGGAATTGGAACAATAGTATTAGGAAAGATTATTGATATAGCAAAAGAACAAAATAAGGATATGACATTAGAAGTAATTGGAGAGAATATTGCAAGGGATTTGTATGAAAGATTAGGATTTAAAACTCATTATAGAAAGATGGTATTAAAAATCAATGACAATATATATGAAAATTAGTAAAAATATGTATGATATAGCCAGTTTGATTGTAATATAAAATAATGAATATGAGGAGAAAGTTTATGAATATTAGAAGGAAAAAAATAACAGACTGTGAGGTATGGGTTGACATTAATATTAAAAGTTGGAATGATAATTTAAAAGGAATTGTATCTGATAGAGTATTAAAAATAATTTCAGATAATAGAGATTCTAGGATTGAAAGAGATATTAACAATTTTAAAATAGATGATTGGAATTATGTTTTAGAAGAAAATGATAATGTTGTTGGGATACTAAAAATAAAACAATCAGACAGAAAAGATTATGAAAATTGTGCTGAAGTGCAAGTTTTATATTTATATACTAATCAAAAAGGAAAGGGATATGGTAAGTGCTTGATTAATAAAGCGTTTGAAGTCTTAAAAGATAAAGGATATAAAAAGGTTGTTATTGGTTGTCTTGAAGGTAATCCTTCTAATGAGTTCTATAAACATATTGGAGGCAAATTTATAAGGCAAGAACCTTGGGATATTTTTGGCGAGCATTATGTAGAGAATATATATGAATACAATATATAATAGTTATAATTTATAAAAAGTATTTATAAGAAAAAAACATATGTTAAGATATATATGAGATAAATATATAATAAGAATTTAAAACTAATTGAAATAGAATCTCCTATTTGATAAAATAAAGAAGTATTAATTAACTTGCCATGTATTGATACTTTTACAATTTAGACGATAATTTATATTTTTAGGCAAGGAAAATATATCTATTCGGGATATACCTATATATTAAGGGTATATCTTTTTTTATTTAGTGGAGGGATGATAATAATATGAATGAAATTGTTGTAAATGAAAAAGAAAATATTAGTAATAAGATTTATGAAATAAGGGGAATTCATGTAATATTAGATAGTGATTTAGCAATTCTTTATAAGTGCAATAACGGAACAAAAGATATAAATAAGGCGGTAAAAAGAAATATTAATAGATTTCCTGATGATTTTTATTTTGAATTGACTAAAGAAGAAGTAAAAATGTTAACTTCAAGGTTCCATTTTGGAACCATGAACAAATCAAATAATTTACGTGGATATAATTTAAAATATTTACCCCATGCATTTACAGAGCAAGGAGTTGCTATGCTTGCATCAGTATTACATACAAGTATAGCAGAAGAAGTAAGTATAAATATAATGAGAACATTTGTAGCAATGAGAAAATATATATCAAATGATTTATATAAAAACAATAATATACTAATAAATCATGAGAATAGATTATTAAAATTAGAGGAAACATTTGATAAGATGCAAGTAAATAAAAAAATAAGTACAATATTTTACAATGGTCAAATATATGATGCCTATTCGATATTAATGAGCATATTAAATAGTGCAAAAGAGGAAATTATTATAATAGATAATTATGCGGGAAAAGAACTTTTAGATGTATTAAAGAATATTGATAAAAAGATATTAATAATATCAAAAAATATAGATGATATATTAATAAAAAAGTATAAAGAACAATATAGCAATGTAGAATTTAAAAAACTTGATATTTTTCATGATAGGTTTATAATAATAGATAGAAAAGTGTTATATAATTTTGGTACATCTTTAAAAGATTTAGGTAAAAAGTGTTTTGCGATAAATGAAATGGAGTCTTGTGAAATATTAGATGTTTTATTGAAAAAAATATTAGATAGAGATGGCCGCTTTTAACAAAAAAAACTAATTGAAATAGAATCTCTTTTTTGATAAAATAAAGAAGTATTAATTAACTTGCCATGTGTTGATACTTTTACAATTTAGACGATAATTTATATTTTTAGGCAGGAAAAATATATCTATTCGGGGTATACCTATATATTAAAGGTATATCTTTTTTTATTTAAGGAAGGATGATGAAAATGAATGCAATTATTATAGATGAAAAAGAAAATATTAGTAGTAGAATTTATCAAATAAGAGGAGTACAAGTGATGTTATCTTCTGATATTGCTAAGTTATACGAAGTTGAAACAAAAGTATTAAATCAAACAATAAAAAGAAATATTAATAGATTTCCTGAAACATTTTGTTTTCAGTTAACAAAAGAAGAGATAATCAATCTATCTTTAAGGTCACAATTTGTGACCTTAAACAGTAAAGATAATATGAAAGGCCAACATTATAAATATTTACCTTATGTTTTAACTGAACAGGGTATAATGATGTTATCTGGATTATTAAAAAGTGAAATTGCAGCTAAAGTTAATATTCAAATTATTGAAGCATTTGTAACAATGAGAAAATATATATCAAATGATTTATATAAAAATAATAATATACTAATAAATCATGAGAATAGATTATTAAAACTAGAGGAAACATTTGATAAGATGCAAGTAAATAAAAAAATAAGTACAATATTCTATAATGGTCAAATATATGATGCATATTCAATATTAATAAGTATCTTAAATAATGCAAAAAAAGAAATAATTATAATAGACAACTATGCGGGAAAAGAACTTTTAGATGTATTAAAGAATATTGATAAAAAGATATTAATAATATCAAAAAATATAGATGATATATTAATAAAAAAGTATAAAGAACAATATAGCAATGTAGAATTTAAAAAACTTGATATTTTTCATGATAGGTTTATAATAATAGATAGAAAAGTGTTATATAATTTTGGTACATCTTTAAAAGATTTAGGTAAAAAGTGTTTTGCAATAAATGAAATGGAATGTGATAGTATATTAATCAGCATATTAGAAAAATTAGATGATTAGGTTATAAAAAACTTGTAAGGTGGATTTGTTATGAAAGATATTAAAAAGGTAACAGCAATAATTTTGGCTTCAGGAAATAGTACAAGATTTGGGAAAAATAGGAATAAAAACTTTGAAATAATAGATGGGAAAAGTGTATTAGTATATAGTTTAAATGAATTTGATAAGAATAAATATATAGATAATATAGTAATTGCATGTAAACAATCAGAAATTAAAGAAGTTAAAAACATAATAGGAAATGAGAAACTCTCCAAGCACATAAATATAGTTGTAGGAGGTAATTCCAGAAAAGAATCGGTATATAATTGCTTAAAAAATACAAACTCTGATATTGTAGTTATACATGATGGTGCAAGGCCTTTAATTAAACAAGAATATATTAATAAATGTGTTGAAAATATTAGTGAAATTAAAGGGGTTACTATTGGTGTAAAATCAAAAGATACAATAAAAATAACCGATGAAAATAACATTGTTATTGGAACAACTAATAGAAGTAATACATGGATAATTCAAACACCACAGGCATTTGATAGAAAAATTTTGTTACAAGCACACGAGAAATATAAAGGTGATGTAACGGATGACTGTATGTTGCTTGAAGAATATGGTCATAAAGTTAAAATACTTGAAGGAGATTATACTAACGTAAAAATTACTACATATGAGGATTTAGAAATTATAAGAGAATATTTAAAAAAATAGTAGTAATTGATAGTATACATATTTGTTTGTAAATAATTTGATAAAGAAAATTAAAGGATTTTATAGATGAATAATACTAAAACAAATATATTTTTATTTTAGAAAGGAATAATTATGAGTAAATTAAAATTGTGTATATTTTCAGATATACATTATATAGATAAAAAACCAAATTGGACTGTTAACCAAAAACTTACCGAATATTCTACTATACTTTTAGATAAGATTATAGATAAAGTTAATAATGAGATAAAACCAGATGTTTGTATATGCTTAGGAGATATGATACAGGCCTCTAAAAGTAAAGAAGATGATATAAATAATATAAAATATATATGGAATAAACTAAAAACAATCAATGTCCCATTTTTTTCATTAATAGGTAATCATGAGTTAAAGATGATGGAAAATAGTAAAGAGGTTTTAGAATTAATGGGATATGAAAGAAGTTGTTTTTCAACTGATATAGATAAATATCATTTGATTTTTTTAGGAACAGAAATAAATGATAAAGATAAGTTGTATAGAACACAGTATTTATCTTCTGATGATTTAAAATGGATTAAAGAGGATTTAGGTTTAAATAAAGATAAGAAAATATTTATATTTTCACATTTTGGGATTGCAGAAGATGATATGAAAGGAAATTTTTGGTGTGAAAAGGATCCAGAAACAGCATTGTTTAGAAATAGAGATGAGTTAAAAGGGTTATTATTAAAACAAAAAAATATAGTTGCAGTTTTTAGTGGACATCAACATTGGACAAAAAAACTTCAAGAAAATGGAATTTCTTATTATATTGTTGGTTCATTAATTGAAAATATAAATTCAGATGGAATTCCTGATGGAGTTTATTTTGAAGTTGAAGTAGATGATTGTAACTTAACAGTAAAAGAAAAACATTTGAGTATATAATATATTTATTAAATAGTGTATAATATTTATGAAAGAAAGTGAAATAAAAATGGAACTAATAGTAGGCGGTATAATAGAAAAAGATGGTAAGGTATTACTTGTACAAGAATCTAAACCAAAATGTTATGGAAAGTGGAATATTCCAGCAGGTCATTTAGAACCTAATGAAACTATAATGGAAGGTGCCATAAGAGAAATAAAGGAAGAAACGGGATGTGATGTTTGTATAACAGGGGTCTTAAGTATTGAGAATCTTTTATATGATAGTAATACACTTATTTGTATAATATTTAGCACTAAATTATTAAGTGAATATCAACCATATAAGAGTGATGAAATACTAGATACTAAATGGTTTGAGATAGATGATATTATTAATAATATGGATGATAAATTAAGAGATGTAGATATTATTAAACATCCAATAATAAATTATAAAAATGGTAACATATGTAATTTAGATATTATTAATGATGTGCGTAAATAGAGGTATTATATACTTAAAGTAAAGAGGGATTGTGTAATGAAGAAAGTATGTAAATATATTGTTTTATTAATTAGTATTTATTTTGTTTTTATTACAAAATCTTTTGCAAAAGTTATTGATAGTGAATATGATTATTTAAATATTACTGAAATAAGTGAACTTTCAAATATAAAGGCAGAACATATATTACTTTATAATTTAAATGATAATAAGATACTATATAAAAAAGGTATAGATGATAAAATATCTATGGCCAGTTTAACTAAAATAATGACTGCGATAGTTGCAATAGAAAATATTGATAATTTAGATGATAAAGTGACACTTAACTCTTTAGCATTTTCTAATATATTAGGATATGCAAAAGCGGGGTTTAAAATAGGGGATGTTGTTACTTATAGAGATCTTTTATATAGTATTATGCTTCCTAGTGGAGTAGAAGCAGCCCAGGGATTAGCAATAAGTATTTCTAGTGATATAGATAGTTTTGTAGATTTAATGAATGAAAAAGCAAAAAAGTTAGGAATGAATAATACTCGTTATAGCAATCCAGTAGGAAGAGATGACGTTAATAATTACTCTACACTAAGTGATTTAGCAAAACTTTTACTTTATGCACTAGATAATGAAGTATTTTATGAAATATATACAACAAGAAAGTATATTACTACAAATAATTTAGAATTTTCAAGTACTTTAGAGTTTCCTGCTAAAAGATATGGAATAAATGTTGATGATATTATTGGTTCTAAATCTGGATACACTCATGATGCTGGTCTTTGTTTATCAAGTATTGCTGAATTTAATGGTGTTAAATATTTACTTATTATTACTAATTCATTATATGATAATGGATATCCTAATCATGTTATAGATAGTTTAAATATTTATAATTACTATAAAGAAAACTATGGTTATCATAATATACTTAACAAAAATCAAGAATTATTAAATATAGATGTAGAAGATGGATTCATAGATAAATATAATGTAATAAGTGATAAGGATGTATCACTATATTTAAAAAATGATATGGTTGATAAAATAGAATACAAATATAATGGATTAGATACATTAAATTATAAAGTAAAAGATAATGAAAAATTAGGAAGTCTAGACGTAATTTATGAAGATAAAATTCTTTATACATATGATATTTATCTTCATGATAAGATTAAATATAAACATACTAAATTAGTTATTTTATCTATTTTATTAATAATTATTATTACATTAATAATTATCTTAATTAAAAGAAGGAAGAAAAAAACTGTAATTAATCTTAATAAAGAAGACATGAGTTTAGAAGAAATAACCGTTAAAGAATTTAAAAAATATTTTTATAGGGATTATAATAAACTTTTCCCAGGAATAGAAAAAAATACATATCATGAATTAAAAAGAAAGGAAAAAATTGGTATAACTCGCTTTTTCAGTATAAAAGTAAGTAATAATTATATTGGCTTTATGATAATTAATTCATTAAATGAAAATCTTATAGTACTTGATTATTTTGCAATATTGCCTAGATATCAATCTAATGGATATGGTACTAAAAGTATAGAGTTATTAAGCGAAAAATTTAGTGGTTGTACTATATGTATAGAAGTAGAAAAAGATGGATTTGGTAAAGATGAGCAAGAAAATAATACAAGGAAAAGAAGAATTAACTTTTATGAAAATTGTGGTTTTAAATGTATGGATTTCTATATTTATTACTATCACGTTTATTATTCTATTTATTGTTTAAATTTAAATATGGATAGTAATAGTGTTTTAGAAAACATGAGAAATATATATGTATCTATGTGGGGAGAAGAAGAAATATCAAAGAACTTAGAAATTTTATATGAAAGTGATAATAAAGAGGCAGAAGATGAAGGAAAAGATAAGTAATATTTTTAATATAATGTGTGATATAGAATATGGTTTTAAAGACAGTATGGGCAAAAATATTATTGATGATCCTAATGTGTTTGATGATAACAGATAACGATAATTGTCCTCTTAAATATTTAGAAAAAGTGTAAAGAGATAATATTAATATATTAATAATCATATTTTTATGTTATTATATATGTTAGTTTTTTAAGAAAAGTGGTGATATATGAAAACAGATGATTTTGATTATGAACTTCCTTTAGAACTAATCGCACAAACACCTCTTAGTAAAAGAGATGATTCTAAGTTATTAGTATTAAATAAAAGTAATGGAGATATTACGCATAAGAAATTTAGTGATATATGTGATTATTTAACTAGTAATGATGTATTAGTATTAAATGATACTAAAGTTATACCTGCAAGATTAATAGGGATTAAGGAAAGTACAGGTGCAGTTATTGAAATACTTATTTTAAAAGAAATGGAAAATAATCATTTTGAATGTTTAGCAAAACCTGCTAAAAGAATACATGTTGGTGATATAGTATCTTTTGGAGATGGCATATTAAAGGCAAAATGTATATCTATTGGCGAAGAAGGTATAAGAATTTTTGAGTTTTTATATTCGGGTATATTAGTAGAAATATTAGATCAACTTGGTGAGATGCCACTACCACCTTATATCCATGAAAAACTTGAAAATAAGGATAGGTATCAAACTGTATATGCGGCTAACTTAGGTTCTGCAGCAGCACCTACCGCAGGACTTCATTTTACTAAAGAACTAATAGAAAAAATAAAGAATAAGGGTGTAGAAATATTATATGTAACTTTACATGTTGGTCTTGGAACATTTAGGCCAGTTAGTGTTGATGATGTTACTAAACATAAAATGCATACAGAAGAATATTATATGTCATCTGATGTTGCATCTAAATTGAATGCTGCTAAAGTTAAGGGTAAAAGAATAGTGAGTGTTGGTACAACAACAGTAAGAGTTTTAGAAACTATATATTCTAAATACGGATGCTTTAAGCCATGTCACGATGAAACAAATATATTTATATATCCTGGTTATTGCTTTAAAGCAGTTAATGCCCTTATTACAAATTTCCATTTGCCAAAATCAACTTTATTAATGTTAGTAAGTGCATTTAGTAGTAAAGAAATAATAATAAATGCATATAAGGAAGCAATAAAAAATAATTACAGATTCTTCTCATTTGGAGATAGTATGTTTATTTGTTAAAAAATTTAAAAAAAATGTTGTGTAAATATAAAAAAAAGTATATAATTGTCGATAAGGAGTGGGTGATGATTGATGTCTGGATTTAATAGAATAACAAAAGAAAGATATTTAGAAATAAAAGAAGAGGCAAAAGAATTAGCATTAGAGAATCCTGAAAGAGAGGAAAAAGCAGCATTAGTTGAAGAACGTCGTAAGGATTTTTCATCTGAAGATGAAAGAATAGTATTTATTGGTAACCTATATTTTAGGGATGATGATGAATTTTTAAAAGATTATAATATGTATAATAGAAATATTAAATTAATGGCAGATAATTATGATATTGATACATATATAGTTAGATGTAAGGTATTAGAAATGGCTATGTTTAAAGAAGTAAAAAATATTTCTAATGAAATTATTCAAATGCCTATTATTAGTGAAAAAGAATCAGAAGAAGATGAAGTTTCTAGTGAAGAAGAAGTAAAAGATGATGGAGTACCATCTGATTTTGATGAAGTTATGGATTCATTCTTAGATGATTCATCAACAAAAGTTACTGAAATAAACGAAAGAAATGTAGAAATAGAAACTCTACAAAAATCTTTAATTGAATCTATAAGAGTTGCAAAGGTAAGTGTAAGTAGAAAAAATAAAGAACTTGCTCGCGAACGTAAAGAACTTGATAAAGAAAAAGAAGAGTTTGAAGCATATAAACGTGAAGAGATGGAAAACTTATCAAATGAAAGAGTACATCTAGACGAAGAAGAAGAAAGATTACTTGCTTTGAAAGATAAGATTATGGAAACAATTAAGAGTTTTGAAGAGGCTAAAGCAAATTTAGCAAGTATGTTTAATAATACTAATAATGAATAATTAACTGCATTAAGCAGTTTTTTAAATATAGAAAGGGATTTTATGAAAATAAAATATGAATTAATAAAAAAAGATAGTAATTGTTCTGCAAGATTGGGTATTTTACATACTAATCATGGTTCATTTGATACACCTATTTTTATGCCAGTTGGAACTCAAGCAACAGTTAAAACATTATCTCCTGAAGAATTAAAAGAAGTAAATAGCGCAGTAATACTTTCAAATACATATCATTTATGGTTAAGGCCAGGTGAGGATATAGTTAATAAAGCAGGTGGTTTGCATAAGTTTATGAATTATGATGGGCCTATACTAACAGATAGTGGTGGATTCCAAGTATTTTCCCTAGCAAAGCCAAAAGATATAAAAGAAGAGGGAGTGAGTTTTAAAAGTCATATTGATGGTAAAAAGTTATTATTAACACCAGAACTATCTATTCAAATACAGAATAAATTAGATAGTGATATAGCAATGAGTTTTGATGAATGTATACCATATCCATCAACTCATGATTATGCGAAAGCATCAGTTGAAAGGACCCTTAGATGGGCAAAAAGAGGAAAAGATGTTCATAGTAATCAAAATCAATCCTTATTTGGAATAGTACAGGGTTCAAGTTATGAAGATTTAAGAAAGTATAGTGCTATTGAGACAACTAAGTTAGATTTTGATGGTTATTCTATTGGTGGTGTAAGTGTTGGTGAAGGTAAAGAAGAGATGTATCAACAAATTGATTATTGTATAAATTATTTGCCAGAAGATAAACCGAGATATTTAATGGGTGTAGGAGAACCTGAGGATATCTTAGAGGGAGTTATGCGTGGAGTTGATATGTTTGATTGTGTGTTGCCAACTAGAATAGCAAGACATGGTAATGCCTTTACTAGATGTGGTAAAGTAAACTTAAGAAACTCTAAATTTAAAGAGGATTTTACTCCAATAGAAGATACTTGTGATTGTTATGCTTGCAGACATTACACAAAAGCATATATAAGACATTTAGTAATAGCGCAGGAAACTTTTGGAGCAAGATTACTATCTATTCATAATATTAGATTTTTAATAAAATTAACAGAAGAAATAAGAGAATCTATAAAAAATGATACTTTCATAGATTACAAGGATAAATTTTTAAATAAATATTTTAATAAAGAATAGTAATAATTACTATTTTTTTTCATATAGTTTATTAGAAATTTAGAAAAGAGGGTACGATATAAATGAATAAGCAAAGTTTATGGTTTATTACGTTGTTCAGTTTAATTTTAGTACTTAGTGTATATTATATAACTATGCCAAGTGAAATTTTGGTAAGTAATAATGGAGATTTTACTAATACTAATAAATTACAAGCACAAGCAAAAGTAGAAGAAAGTGACATTTTAGTAGCACTTAGAGTAGCAAAAGAGGAACAAGTTATGTCACAAAGAGAGGACTTAGAATCAGTATTAACTAGTGTAGAAGCAACAGTTGATGAAAAAAATAATGCATATGAACAACTAAAAGCACTTACATTAAATCAAGGTACTGAAGAAAAATTAGAGTCAAAAATATCTGAGAAATTTGGCAAAAATTGCTATGTAAAAATAGATAACAATCAAATTAGAGTTGTAGTTGCTAGCGAAGAGCATTCTAAAGAACTTGCTAATGAAATAATGAGAAGTATCCAAGAAGAATTTACTGATAAAATGTATATTTCAGTAAAATTCCAAAGTTAGAGCAATAGCTCTTTTTTAGTTGACTATTTTAAAAAAAAGTAATATAATATAAATCCAAATTGGGGTGGATTATGAAAAATATACAAAAAAAATTAGAAGAAGAAAGATTAAAAGAAAGAATAAAAAATAAAATTGTAGAATATACAATAGAAGCAATGCACAAAACAGCACTAGGTGAGTATTTTACTGATGATATGGTTAAGATGAGAATATGTGCTAATATTGAATATATAGACTTTAGAAAAGTTTTAAATTGTGAATCACCAATTATAAAGGATGGAATATTAAGCATAGATAAGTCTATATTAAATATGGATTCTCAATATGTAAAAGAAATACTGACATCTTTTGGTATTTACTCTGTAATTAGTGATTGTAAAAAGTTTAATGTTACTAATGATATGTTAGCAACTTACTTCTCATCACTAGCAGTAAATGGGGATAATTATAGATATATAGATGAATTAAAATGCAATAGTTTTTTAAGACATAATTTGACATATAGTAATCAAATATCTATTTTCCATGAGTTAATAGGTGAAGAAGCAATGGCCGTTCTATGTTCTAAAATTGATAAAAAACATTCATTCTACGATAATTTATATATATTAATTGATTATATGAAAATTCCTAACTCACTTGATAAAAAAAGTTTAAAGAGAATAGAAAAGTTAATGAATAGTATGTATAATGCAACTAATAATACTTTAGGAACAAGAAGAATATACGATTTAGTTAAAAACACATATTTTGGTAAATTCAAAATAATAATAGACAAATTTTCAACTAAATATTCATTTGTAAAATTTTTTAAATTTTTTGATATGTTTAAAAAGAATAAATATAGTATAAGATATATAGAAAAAGAATATGATATTAGTTTAGATAATATTAGACTATCATCTGAAGAAAAAATGGGATTATCAAAAATTTTAGACATACTATGTAATGCTGACCTTAGTATTAATAGTTATTCTGATATAGATTCAAGATGTAAAGAATTTTTAGAATTACAAGGTAAAAAGATAGTAAGTTCAAGAGAAGAAATTGTTAAAATAGAAGATTTAATTGATATGTTACTTGTCACAAAATTTGTATCACCACTTATACAAAAATATGGCCTAGATGATAAAGATTCTAAAAGCATGCAAAAGATATTCCCATATATTTTAAAGAAAAAATAAAAGTTAATAGTCATCCTTGATTATTAACTTTTTTTTACACACTTATAATATAGTGGAGGTGATATTATGAATTTTAAATGCATTTGTTCAACACTATTTATAACTCTTACCCTTACCTTAATCATATCTTTAATCCTTATGTTACTTGGAATTGATACTATACCATTAATTTCTCCAAATATAATAGGTTTAATATTATTTGAAATAGGCTTAATTAATTTAGTAATATCGTTTGTAGCATTATTATATAGAAGTTGTGGTTGTAAATGTTATATAAAATGTTTTTCTAATAAATTATTTCTCTTATTTTTGTTTTCTTTATTCCTAGTAATATTTTCTATTATTGGCTTTATTATCTTTTTTAATACTACTATTAATATTTTAATATTTTCTATAGGTATATTTTTAGTTTTAGGAATATTACTTACAGAAATAAGTATATTATTCCCACTATTAGGCAGAAATAATATTTTAGGATAACCATAATTATAAGATATAATAATGTAACTTTTAAAATGGTAAAAATAATGTTTAAATTTAGTATATTAATATTAACTAAATTTATTGACAAATATTTTGTTTTGGAGGTATACTAAATTAGTATAAAACATTGATTGAGAGAAGTAATAATAATACTTACTTAAAGCGAGTTAGATATGGTGAAAGCTAACAGTAAAAGGTTATTATGAATAACACTCATGAGTGCTTAAAGAAATAATAGTAGACTAAGCCGGTAAATCCGTTATCTTTATAGAGAGACTATATTTTTATAGTAAATTGGGTGGTACCGCGAAGACAACATTCGTCCCTTTGTAAGGATAATGTTGTTTTTTTATCTAAGAAAGGGTGATAAAATGGCAAAATTTACACGTGATATGGTAATAGATTATGCAGATAAACTATTAATTGGACTAACAGATGAAGAAGTACAGATGGTATTAGATGAGTTTGAGGTAATTGATAAAAATATTGATTTGATAAATGAAATACCTAATATAAGTGATGTTACTCCTATGACTCATTGTTTAGATAACTTTGAGTTTGAGTTAAGGGAAGATGTAGTAGAAGAGTCAACTGATATTGATGATTTATTGCAAAATTGCGACTCTACTTTAGATAGAGAAGTAAAAGTACCAAAGGTGGTGGAAGATAATGGAATACATGAATAAAACTATTGAAGAATTACATGAATTATTGAAAAGTGGTAAGGTTACATCAAAGGAATTAATTAATGAATCGTTAGAGAGATCTCATGAAATACAGGAAAAATGTAATGCCTTTGTAACTATTATGGATGATGCGAAAGAAACTAATGTAACAGATAACTTATTATCTGGTATTCCTTATGGTATTAAGGATAATTATAGTACAAAAGGTATTTTAAGTACTGGTTCATCAAATACTTTAAAAGATTATATACCATTCTTTAATGCAACAGCAATTGAAAACTTAGATAAATCTGGTGCAGTGCCAGTAAATAAAACAGTAATGGATGAATTTGGAATGGGTGGTACAGGAACTACAGGACATACAGGTATTGTTAGAAATCCTTGGGATTTATCTCGCATGTGTGCTGGGTCTTCGGCTGGTTCTGCCTGTGCCGTTGCTGCTGGAGTTTATCCATATGCGACTGGTTCTGATACAGGTGACTCAATACGTAAACCTGCCGCATATTGTGGAATAGTAGGTTATAAACCAACATATGGAATGATTTCTCGTTATGGCTTATTTGCGTTTGCTAGTAGTTTAGATCATTGTGGAGTTTTAACTAGAAGTGTTAAAGATGCTGCTATAGTAGTAGATAACATGAAAGGTATAGATAAAAATGATATGACTACTTGGGATTCAAGTAATATGCATTTATATGACTCAATAGATGGAAAAGTAACTGGTAAAAAATTATGTTATATAAAAGAATTATGTGATATCAATATGTATCCAAATGCTTCAAATGAATTAAAAGAACATTTAAGTAACTTTAATAAAGCATTAGATAAATGTAAGAGTTTAGGTATGGAAGTGTGCGAGGTAAGTATTGATAAAACACTACTTAATGCTTTGGCTTCTGTTTACGTTGTTATTTCTTGTGCTGAGGCAACATCGAACATGTCTAATTTAACAGGATTTATATTTGGACCAAGAGGAGAGGGTAATAACTATATTGACATGATGAAAGATTATAGAACTCGTGGTTTTTCACCTTTAATTAAAAGAAGATTTATAATTGGTTCTTATGTATTACAAGCACAAAATAAAGATAGATATTTCCACAATGCTCAAAGAGTTAGAAGATTACTTGTTGATGAATGGAATAAGTTATTTGAAGAGTTTGATGCTGTAATACTTCCAGTTGGTTCTGGTCCTGCTAAACACTTAGACGGTTCACTTGACATACTTGATTCAAATACTACTGCTCTAGAAGAACATTTACAAGTTGGAAACTTTGGTGGATTCCCATCAATTACAATACCAGATGGATTTGTAGATAATCTTCCTGTTGCACTTAATATTACAGGTAAATGTTATGATGATATAAATGTGTTAAATATTGCCTATGCTCTTGAAGAAGCAATGGACTATAAGAACAAAATAGCAAAGGAGGTAAAATAATGGATAAATATAAAGTATTAATTGGTCTTGAAATGCACTGCGAAATAAGTGAAACTAATACTAAAGTTTTCTCCTCTGCTGCAAATACATATACAGATATACCAAACTCAAATATAAGACCAGTAGATATGGGGTTTCCAGGAACTTTACCTGTTGTTAACAAAATGGCAGTTGAAAAAGCATTAATGGCAAGTATTGCATTAAACTGTAAACAACCTGAGTATATTTATTTTGAAAGAAAAAACTATTATTATCCTGATCTTCCTAAAGGGTTCCAAATAACACAAGAAACAAAACCAGCACCTGTTGGAATATATGGAGAGTTAAAATATGAAGTAAATAGTGAAATAAAGAAAGTAAGAATTAATAATATACATCTTGAAGAAGATGCAGCATCTTCTGATCACTATTCAAAATACTCAACAATTAACTATAATAGAGCAGGTGTACCTTTACTTGAACTTGTAACTTATCCAGATTTCAGAAATGCAGATGAAGCAGTAGCATTTCTAGAAGCAATGCGTTCCATTTACCAATATGCTGGTATTAGTGAAGCAGATAGTAGAAAAGGTCAAATAAGATGTGATGTCAATGTATCAATAATGGACTCTTCATTAGATGAGGCAAAAGAGGAAAACTGGGGAACTAAAGTAGAAATTAAAAATGTTAACTCTTTTGGTGGAGTAAGAGATGCGATTAATTATGAAATAGAACGTCAAATTGAATTAAAAAGAACAGGTCAGTATGATTCTATGGAACAACAAACAAGACGTTGGGATGAAGAATCTATGAGTACAATATATATGAGAAGTAAAGTAGACGCCATTGATTATAAATATTTTGTTGAACCAAATATTCCAAAATTTAAAATTTCAAGTGAATGGATTGAAAAAATTAAATCTATGATTCCAGTATTTGCACTAGAGAGAAAAGAAAAATATATTAATGAATATGGTCTATCTAATTATGATGCGACTATATTAGTTAAAGAAAAATCAATATCTGACTTTTATGATGAAACTATTTTTCTAGGTGCTGATCCTAAATTATCATCTAACTGGATGACTACTATGGTATTAGGTTATTTAAATAAACATGAACTAAATATATCTGACATATATTTAACTCCTAAAATGTTAGTTGATATTATAAAAATGATAGAAGAAGGTAAAATATCAAGCAAACAAAGTAAAGACGTATTCTATAAAGTTATAGAAGATGAAAAAGAACCATCTAAGGTTGTTTCTGAATCTGGAATGAAGCAAATAGGTGATGAAGATACTATTAGAAAAATAGTAGTTGAAGTAATAGAAGCACATCTTGAGTTAATAGAAGATTATAGAAAAGGTAAAAATGTATTTGACTTCTTTGTAGGTCAAGTAATGAAAGCAACTCGTGGTCAAGCAAATCCAGGAATAACTGCACGTATTATTAAAGAAGAAATAGATAAAAGATAAGGTGAATATATGAAACTAGAAAATAAATATAGAAATAAATATTGTGGTAAAGTTACTAAAGAAGATATAGGTAAAGAAATTAGAATAGCTGGTTGGGTTGAAAATATAAGAGATCATGGCGGAGTAATATTTGTAGATGTTAGAGATGAATCAGGTACTATTCAAACTGTAAGTAATGATGAAGAAATGTTTAAATCTTTAACACGTGAATCAGCAATTACTATGTTAGGTACAGTAAGATTAAGAGATGAGGAAACTATAAATGTTAAACTTGCAACTGGAGAAATAGAAGTTTTAGTAACGAAATTAGAAGTTTTAGGTAAAGCAAAAAATGAACTTCCATTTGAAGTAATGACATCTCATGAAGTATCAGAAGAAGTAAGATTAAAATATAGATATTTAGACCTTAGAAATAAAAAAGTACATGATAATATTGTCTTAAGAAGTAAAGTATTAAGTTTTTTAAGAAACAAAATGGAAACTTTAGGTTTTACTGAGGTACAAACTCCTATAATAACAGCATCTTCTCCAGAAGGAGCAAGAGATTTTGTTATTCCATCTAGAAAATTTCAGGGTAAGTTCTATGCACTTCCACAAGCACCACAAATATTTAAACAACTACTTATGACAAGTGGTTTTGATAGATATTACCAAATAGCGCCTTGTTTTAGAGATGAGGATACAAGAGCAGATAGAACTTTAGAATTTTATCAATTAGATTTTGAAATGTCTTTTGCAACAGAAGAAGATGTGTTTGAAATAGGTGAAGAAATATTCTATGATACTTTTTCTAACTTTAGTGATAAAGAAATATCACCTAGACCGTTTACTAGAATTTCATATAAAGATTCTATGTTAAAATATGGTACAGATAAACCAGATTTAAGAAATCCACTTACTATTATTGATATAAGTGAAATATTTGAAACATCAGAATTTAAACCATTTAGAGGTGTAACTGTAAGAGGAATAAAAGTAGATAATATTGCAGATAAATCTAACTCTTGGTTTAATGAAGTAGTAGATTATGCTAAAGATATTGGAATGCCTGGAATTGGTTATATAACTGTTATGGATGATATGACATTTAAAGGACCAATAGATAAATTCCTAACTAGCGATGATAAAGAAAATTTAATAAAACAAGCAGATTTAAAGGTAGGCAGTGTATTATTCTTTATTGCAGATAAACAAGAAGAAAAGTGTGCTAAACAAGCAGGACTTATTAGAGATTATCTAGGTGAAAAGTTAGAATTAATAGATAAAAATAAATATGTATTCTGTATTATTACCGATTTCCCAATGTATGAATTTGATAGTGATGAAGATAAATATATATTTACACATAATCCATTTAATATGCCAAAAGGTGGTATGGAGGCATTAAATAATGAAAGATTAGAGAATATTACTGCAATTCAATATGATTTTGTATGTAATGGTAACGAAATGGCATCAGGTGCAGTACGTAATCATGATATAGAAATTATGAAAAAAGTTTTTGAATTAGCAGGATATTCTGAGGAAGATGTAAAGGAAAAATTTAAGTCATTATATACTGCATTTCAGTATGGTGCTCCACCTCATGCTGGTATGGCTCCTGGTATTGATAGAATAATAATGCTTCTTAAGGATGAACCAAATTTAAGAGAAGTTCAAGCATTCCCAATATCTCCATCAGGTGAGGATAAAATGATGGGATGCCCTAGTAACCTTACAGAACAACAATTAAGAGAGGTACATATAAAAATAAGATAAAATTAATCATTGATTAATTTTTTTTAATATAAAGTTAAATTGACTAAGAAAATTTTAAATGTTATAATGTAAATATAATAGCGGAGGAATAGAAAATGAAGAAATTTTTATTAATGAGTTTAGCAGTATTAGTATGTTTTGGGGCAGTTTGTGGTTGTGGTAAAAAAGATAAGGAAGATGATAAAGCAGGTGAAAAGGACAAAACTGAAGAAAAGGTTGGATTGGGACCATTTGAACTAAAAGCAGGAGATATAAAAGAACAAATGATTACAAAAAGTATAAAATTAACAAACACAAAATTTAATGTAGATGATACAGGAACTTCATATGTAACAGATATTACAAATACATCAAAAGAAGATGTAAAAGTTTATGAATTACATATTATAATTAAAAACCAAGATGGTATAGAAATGGTTAGGTTTAGAGCAAATCTAAATGATTTAAAAGCAGGAGAAATGAAATCCATTAAAACAGGTATGGACTTTAAATTAGAAGGATTTAAAACAGTACAATACGAAATTATAGAATCAAAACCAGCCGAATAAGAGAATAAGCCTATTTTTGTATAGGCTTATTTTTATACTCTAATTCACTTAATGAAGAATCATTTACAATAAGTGAGTAAATATCAGTAACCCTTTTTTCAAAGTTTAACATATCATTATTTGTATAATTAGTTACTAATGGAAGTTCTAATTTTCTTTTTATTTTATTTAAGTATATTCTACCATTATTAGAAAAACCAAGTATCCTAATATAAGATATATCTCTAAATCTTTTAGCATCTTCCTTAGTAAAACCAACTAATATATGAGTAAACATTCTTTTAAGTTTATTATATGTATATCTTTTAGATTTAACACTATTAATTAATTCCTCTAAACTAAAACATTTTTCAATATTTTTTAATATTTTATTTTCAATACCTTCATCTACAGATTGAAATATAGATAAATCATGTTCACTAACTATTTTGTATTTTAATAAATTAAAATAATTGTTTTCAATGTCTTTTAAATCATATATTAAATTAATAACTCCATTAGGAACATAGTTATCAATTCCATTATCCTTTTTTAAACACTCTCTAATACTTGATGCACTACTTATTTCACCAGTTACTTTAGTAGAGTTGTAATTATTTGTTCTTTGTATAGAGTGCGCCGTGATATTATAATTATTACTTAATATTTCTTTTATATAACATAATCCTAATGTATCATTAGGTGTATTTATATTAAAGTTAGTTAATTCTTTAGTAGCAAGAGCACATGAAGTAGGGTAGTTATTTCCTTCATTCATGTATTTATTAACTAATAAATCATACTCTTTATTATTAATAGTTTTACGTGCTATTTCATACAATTTAGAGATATCATTTAATTCACTGCCAAATACTATTTTATTAACTCCTAGTTCATTTAATATCCTAATTGCTCCCTTAGAAAAAATATCGGCAGATTGGGAAGAAAAACTATATGGGAGTTCAATTACAATATCAACAGAGTTATCAAGTATAATACTAGTTTTATCCCATTTATTGATAATACATACATCTCCTCTTTCAGTAAAGCAAGAAGATGTTACACATATTATTAATGAATCATTATAGAGTTCTTTTATCTTATTTATGTGATACAAATGGCCATTATGAAATGGATTATATTCTGCAATTATACCTATTACTTCCATATAAACACTTCCTTTATATATATTCTATCAAAATTATTTGCATTTTTCCATTAAATAATGTATAATGATAGAGCGTGGAGGCAAAAGATGAATATAGATATTACTGAGTTAATTAATGGAAGTAAAAATAAAATAGAGGTTAATGATGTAATTAGTTTTGATAAGGAAATATTTAAAAATACAGATATAATAAAACTAGATAATATATCCTTAAATGGTAGTATTCATGTTGATAATGCCAATATATATCATATAGATATAGATGTTAATGGAATAATGGTGCTTCCTTGTTCAATTACTTTAAAACCTGTTGATTATAAATTTTCGTGTAAAGTTGAAGAAGAATACGATGAAACAGAGTTAAGTAATATGAAAAATAATAAAAATTTAAAAAACAGTATTGATATTCTTCCAATTATATGGGAAAATATTATATTGGAAATCCCTCTAAAAGTATTATCAAGTGATGCTTATAATACAAAATTAGAAGGTGATGGCTGGAAATTAATTACAGATCAAGAAGGAGAGGAGTGATAGAATGGCTGTACCATTTAGAAAGGTTAGTAAAACTAGCAAACGTACAAGAAGAGCACATGATGCGCTTAAAAATCCAACAACTACAAAATGTACAAATTGTGGTGAAGTAATAAAACCTCATAGAGTTTGTGATAAATGTGGTTACTACAAGGGAAAAGATGTAGTAAATAAAGAAGAGGCTGCTTAATAAGCAGTTTTTATTTTCTGATAAGGGAAAAAATGCTAAGCAAGTATAGAGGTAAAAAATTATATTATAATTATAAAAGAGTCAAAAATATGACTCTATTTTTAATATCTAATTATTTAATTCTTGCATAGATTGTTCTAATTTATTAATTGATTGTGTAATTTTTTGTTCTTCTGCTTTTTCTAAGCAATACCAACCATTTCTAAACATAAGTTCAAATAAATCTCTTTGACTTTGTTTTACACTTTCATATATATCTTTTATTTTATTATATAATGCTTCATTACTTGCCTCATTAAGTGCGATAGTTAAATTGACACTCATATTTTTTTCGGTTTCAAGTAAATCATTCAAATAATCTCTTTCATTCATGTTCTTAGTTTCTGGTACTTCGGTTTTAGGGTTTGATATTTTTTGATTATTCATCTTCTTCTCCTTATCTTAATATATTAATAATTTGTTCACATATATTTTTGTGCATTTCATATATATTGTTTAATTCTTGCTTTATCTCTTCATTGTTTATTTCGTTGTAGTAGTGAAGAGATTTTTTACAAGCATTAAAGTTCCACTGGAACATATCTTCCAAATAAGATAAATCTTTTGTTGAAATCATTTCTGGTACATTTTGCATATTATCATTCCTCCTTGAGTATATAATGTACAAACTTAAAAATTTTTAATCAAAAAAAATAAGATTTTTTAAAATCTTACTTATAAAATGCAAATTTACCTATTACTGGTAATGGTTCATCTTTACCATTATTAGCATTCATAATTCCAATAATCATTAATACTAATGTTCCAATGCTAACAGCAAAATATAAAATTCCAAAGAAAGCACTAACTAATATAGATAATACATATACATCAATTAATGCAACAAAAATTGAAATAATTACATTTAATATACCAATTACTATATTAAGACCAATTCCTGCAATAGTTAAAACTATTCCTTGACCAACATGAAATTTAACACTTTTATTGTCCTTAACATCTGGTACTATTAATCCTACTAACCAAAGTATTCCAATATAAGATAATATTTTATATAGTTTAGTATTAGAATCATTTTGTACATTAGTTGTTTGACTATTATTTTCTACTTTTACTTCTTCAGTAGGTACATTTTGATTATTTTCCATTAATATAAATCCTCCTTATTAATATTTATGTATTAATAATATCATTATTTCTTAATATTAACAATATTTTGTCGTACTTTTTGTGTAAATAGTTGATAAAATTTCGTAAATTATATTTACAATATGTATTAATTATAGTACAATTATGGTGAACAGTGGTTAATAGTGGTAAAAAGTGGGGTGAAGGAATATGCTAATGGGTGAGTTTCATCATAATATTGATGATAAAGGTAGATTAATCATTCCTGCAAAGTTTAGAGCAGATTTAGGTGAACAGTTTATAGTAACTAGAGGAATTGATTCATGTTTGTTTGTATATCCACTAGCAGAATGGAATAATGTAACCTCAAAATTAAGAGAGATATCTTTTACTAAAAAAGATGCCCGTAACTTTGGAAGATTCTTTTTATCTGGTGCCACTGAGTGCGAATTTGACAAACAAGGTAGAATTGTAATACCATCCCCACTTATAAATTACGCATCATTACTAAAAGAATGTGTAATTATTGGAGTAAACGATAGATTAGAAATTTGGGATAAATCTAAATGGGATGAATTTATGAATACCAATAGTGATAACATGTCAGATATTGCAGAAAACCTATTTGAAACTAATTTAAATATTTAGAGGTGTAACATGCATAAGAGTGTATTATTAAATGAGTCAATAGAATATTTAAATATTAGTTCATCGGGTATATATGTAGACGCTACACTTGGATATGCTGGGCATAGTAGCGAAATATTAAAAAGAATAAAAAGTGGGTTTCTATTCGCCTTTGACCAAGATAACGATGCAAGAACTGCAAGCGATAGTAAACTCAGCAAGATTAGTGATAGATATGAAATAATAGCAACTAATTTTGTAAATTTAAAGAGGGAACTTAGCAAAAGAGGAGTACAAGAAGTTAATGGGGTTTTGTTTGATTTAGGAGTTTCATCTCCACAACTAGATCAGGCTAGTAGGGGATTTAGTTATAAACAGGATGCTACTTTAGATATGAGAATGGATATGGATAAAGATTTTTCTGCTTATGATGTGGTCAATAAATATTCATATGAGAATTTAGTTGATATATTTTATAAATATGGAGAAGAATCATATGCAAGACCAATTGCAAGAAAAATAGTGGAAACAAGAAACATAAAAAATATAGAAACTACCTTTGAACTTGTAGATATAATAAAAAGCGTATATCCAGCAAAAAAAATGAGAGATAAACATCCTGCAAAAAAAGTATTTCAAGCAATAAGAATAGAAGTTAATAAAGAATTTGAAGTATTTGAAACAGCATTAGAAGATGCCATCAAAATGCTATCTAAAAATGGAAGAATATGTGTTATAACATTCCATTCATTAGAAGATAAAATATGTAAAAATATATTTAATAAATATACAAAAGTAGATGATAAATTAAAACATTTGCCAATAATACCAGATGAATTAAAACCAAAATATAAAATAGTAGCAAATAATATAAAACCAACAGAGGAAGAACTAACTAATAATAATAGATCAAGAAGTGCAAAACTTAGAGTAATAGAAAGAATATAAAGGGTGATAATATGAAAAAGAAAAGTAGTAGCGTATTTGAGAAAATCTGCAATTTTTTAACTTTTTTAACAGTTATTGTTTTAGTGTTGTTGCCAATAGTTGCTGTTGGTGGACAAGCATATGTTGCAAAATATAATACTGAAGTTGAAAAACTTAAAAGTGATGTAAATAAACAATTAAAAAAGAATCAAAGTTTAGGTATGAAAATAAATGAACTAGCATCCCTAGATAGTTTAGAATCAGTTGCAAAATCTATGGGATTGGCTTATAATAATGATAATATTAAAAATATAGGTGACTAGGTGATAATATGAAGAAGAAAGATAATACTAAAAGAATTAAAATTAATTTATTAGTATTAATATTTTCTTCTTTTTTATTGCTATTAATAATTATACAAGGAGCAAGAATATCACTAGTTGATGAAATAGATGGTACAAATATAAAAAAGTTTGCTATGGGAAGAAATATAAAAGAAACAACACTTACTGCTAATCGTGGTTCTATACTAGATGTAAATGGTAATGTACTAGCAGAAACCGTATTTTCATATACAGTAACTGCATATTTAAAAGAAAAACCAGGTGAAAAAGAAAGTAATCCTAAGCATGTAATCGATAAACAAAAAACTGCTGAACAGTTATCTCCAATAATAAATATGAGTGTTGAAGATATACTTAAACTTCTAAATAAGGATGTAACACAAGTAGAACTTGGACCAGGTGGTAGAGGTATAACAGAATTAGTAAAAGAACAAATTGAAGCCCTAAAATTACCTGGAATAGATTTTATACAAACTAGAAAGAGATTTTATCCAAATGGAGATTTTTTGCCATATGTAATAGGATATGCTAAAAGTAATGATGATGGAAGTATAGTTGGAGAGATGGGAATTGAATCTTACTATAATGATAAACTTAGTGGAGTAGATGGATATTATAAATACGTAAAAGATAAAGATGGAATAAGAATACCAAATACACCATCAGATACTAAAGAACCACTAGATGGTTATGATATATATTTAACTATTGATAATAATATACAGTTTTTTGCAGAACAAGCAAGTAAGGAAGCATATTCTACTTACAATCCAGAATGGGTATCTATAACTGTTGCAAATGCTAAAACAGGTGCAATACTTGCAACAACTACAACTCCCGGATTTGATCCAAATACTAGAAATATGACTAGTTACTTAAATTCTTTAGTATCTTATGCTTTTGAACCTGGTTCAACAATGAAAACATATACATATATGGCTGCTATGGAAAAGGGTGTTTATAATGGAAGCGATACATTTCAATCTGGAAGCATAGAAATAGGAAAAGATGTTGTAAGAGACTGGAATGGTGGTAAAGGTTGGGGTGTTATAACTTACGATGTAGGTTATGCTCAATCAGCAAATACAGCAGTATCTACTATGATGAAGAACTCACTACTAACAGGAGATGAACTAAAATCATTTTTACTAAGATTAGGTTTTGGTGAAAAAACAGGTATTACTTTATCAAACGAATTATCAGGTAAAGTAGCCTTTAAATATCCAATAGAAATAGCCAATGCGTCTTTTGGACAAGGTATAACAACAACGCCAATACAGCATATAAAAGCACTAACTTCAATATCAAATGGTGGTGTATTATTAAATCCATATATAATATCTAAAATAGTTGATCCAAATACTAATAAAGTAATATATGAAGGAAGTAAATCTGAAGTTGGTAGAGTTATAAGTATAGAAACTGTAAATAAAATGAAACAATTAATGTATAATGTCGTACATGGTGAACAAGGTCAAACTGCTGGTGGACAATATAATGTAGAGGGTATTAGTTTAATAGGTAAAACGGGAACTGCCCAAATTGCAGATTTAAAAAACGGTGGTTATTTAACTGGAGTAAATGATTATATACGTTCATTTGAAGGAATGTTTCCATATGAAGACCCAGAAATAATAATATATGTTGCTATAAAAGGTACAAGTGCAAATGCAACAATATCAGTAGTAAAATCCCTTACAACTAATATATCTAAATATTTAAAACTATCAGAAGAAAAAATAAATACAGATATGGTAAGTTATGAAATGCCATCATTTATTAATAAAAATACAAACGATGCAAAAAAAGAATTAGAATCAAAATTAATAACACCTATAATATTAGGTAACGGAGATAAAATAATAAAACAATATCCTAATCCAAATATAAATGTAATGAGTTATGAAAAAGTATTTTTACTTACTAATGATTATAATGTAAAAATGCCAGATATAACAGGATATTCATTAAAAGAAGTAATATCTCTATCAAATATATTAAATCTTAAATATAAGTTTAATGGGAATGGATTTGTAACACAAAGTAGTATTGCTCCTGAAAGTGAAATAAATAAAGAAACAGTATTAGAATTTACTTTAGAAGAAAAAAAGAGTAATTAATAATACTAACTGTGTAATTTTTTCGATATACATGATATAATTATATTGGGTGAAGTTATGTTAAAAAGAGTAATAAGTGCAGTTATTATGGCTGTAATAGGAATACCAGCAGTAATTATTGGAGGTAATGTATTTTTTATATTTGCATTTTTAATGAGTATACTTGCTTTATATGAAATTATTGATACTAAAGAAACAAAAAAAACACTTCCAGTATTTATAAAAGTAGTATCGTATTTAATGCTTACAGTAATGTTTGTAATGTCTAGTACTGGTAAGATATTTAGTGTAGATTATAGAGTTATTAGCAGTCTTATGACATCTATGTTATTGCCATTAATATTTTATAAAAGAGAATCATATAGTATTAATGACGCAATGTATTTAGTAGGATTTATATTTTTAATTTCTTCATTTTTCAACTTAGTTGTGTATATAAGAAATATGGATGAAGGTATTAAATATTTAGTGTATATATTATTAATTGCTATTTCTAGTGATACTTTCGCATATATTTCAGGTAATTTAATTGGAACACATAAACTTATACCTAGTGTTTCACCTAACAAAAGTATTGAAGGAACAATTTTTGGAGTTATATTTGGAACATTAATTCCATGTACATACTATTATGTGACAATAAGTGACAGTACTAATATACTATACTTAATTGTAGGAACAATGTTTTTAAGCATATTAGGACAATTAGGAGATTTAGTTTTTAGTGCTATAAAAAGATATTTCAATAAAAAAGATTACTCTAATTTAATTCCAGGACATGGTGGAATATTAGATAGAGTTGATAGTTTATTATTTATAACATATGGCTTTATTTTGTTACTTGGAGTATTGTAAGGAGGTACTTTATGACAGTAGTTTTAAATATATTGCTTTTTTGCTTTATATTAGGTTTATTAGTAACCGTTCATGAATTTGGACATTTTATATTTGCAAAAAAAGCAGGGATTTATGTTTATGAATTTTCAATAGGAATGGGTCCAAAATTATTTGGATTTAAAAGAAAAAATGATGAAACTGCATATTCTATTAGATTATTACCAATAGGAGGGTATGTTCATATAGCAGGAGAAGATGTTGAAGAAGATAGTGATGTTCCACAAGATAAACGATTAAACAACAAAACATTTACTCAACGTTTCTTAGTTATGATAGCAGGTGCGATGAACAACTTCATACTAGCAATAATTTTATTATTAGTATCTGGTTTTATTTTTGGAACACCAGGGACAAAACCTATAATAAATGAACTTGTTAAAGGATATCCTGCATATGGAGTTTTAGAAAAAGGAGATCAAATACTTGAAATAAATGGCAAGAAGACTTCTACATGGGATGATGTTCTTTTAGATCTTCAACTAATAAAATCAAATAAAGATGTTAAAGTAAAAGTAAAAGATAATCAAGGAGATGTAAAAACATTTACATTAAAACCAAAGGAAATAGAAGTAGATGGTCAAAAATACTATAAATTAGGAATTGCAAACACACAAGAAAATGAAAGAGGATTTATTTCAACATTAAAATATACAGCAATTAAATTCTACTCATCTATTAAGACAATGTTTAGAGTATTAGGAAACTTATTTGTTGGAAATATTGGTCTTAATTCTATGTCAGGACCAGTTGGTATATATAATGTAGTAGGAGAACAGGCACAATATGGAATAAGTAAAATAATTGATTTAATTATACTTCTTAGCATAAATGTTGGTTTTATAAACTTAATACCATTTCCAGCATTTGATGGGGGAAAAGTATTATTCCTTATAATTGAAAAAATAAGGAGAAAACCAGTTAGTTCAAGAGTAGAAAATACTATTCATAATATTGGGTTTGTACTTCTAATGGGATTGATGCTTATTATAACAGTAAACGATATATTTAGAATATTTTAGGAGGACTTATGAATAAAACAATACTTGATTGTTGTATTAATTTTGATAATATAGTTAATTTTGTTTTTGATGAAGATGATTTATATTCTAAACAATTAGTACAATATTACAAAAGTATTGTTTTAGAAGCAAACATTACAAACGAATCAAAACTAAAAAAAATAAAAGAATTTGATTCAATTATGTATAGATATATATATGATTATAAATTTAGGAAATCATTAAAAAATGAAATAACTAGATTTAAAGTAGAAAAAATAATAGATTTCTCAGAAAAATATTATGAAAATTCAATAAAAAGTTTTGAAAGTACAATATGGATTTAATATTGTACTTTTTATATTTTATTATTTGTTATATAATTATATTGGTGATATCATGATAATTAAAGTATTAGTAGAAAATTATATTAAAACAACAGATAGTATTCTTAGTTATCATGTTCCATTTAATCTTGAGGGTGATATTGCTATTGGTAAAAGAGTAGTCGTACCACTAAACAAAAACGAAGTAGAAGGATTTATATTAGAAATTAGTAAGGAAACTCCTAATTTTGAAGTAAAAGATATAATATCTATTGTAGATGATGAACCAGTATTAAATAAAGAATTACTAAGTTTAGGAGAATATATAAAATCTATTACTTTATGTAGTTTAATAAGTGCTTACCAAGTAATGTTACCGAGTGCTCTAAAAGCAAAAAGAAATGTCAATATTAAAAGTAAATATAAAACATTTATTAAATTAAATAAAAGTATAGAATTTATTAATGATTATATTGATAAAAATAAAAGAAATAAAAGTGAAATAGCACTCTTAAATGAACTTATAAATAATAGTATAGTAGAAAAAAATTCATTTAATAGTAGAGTTGCAAATAAATTAAAGGATAAAGATTTAATAATATATAGTGATAAACAAATATATAGAACAGTTAGTGATGAAACTTATAAATATGATAAATTAATCTTAAATAAAGAACAAGAACATGCAGTTAACACTGTTGTTTCTGCTTTAGGTATACCTAAGGTTTTCTTACTTCATGGAGTAACTGGCAGTGGTAAAACAGAAACCTATTTACAAATAATAGAACATGTTTTAAAAACAGGAAAAAATGTTATTGTCTTAGTTCCAGAAATATCACTTACACCACAGATGACTGAAAGATTCAAAGGAAGATTTGGGCCTAATGTTGCAGTTATGCACTCATCATTATCTAGTGGTGAAAAGTATGATGAATGGCTTCGTTTAAAAAGAGGAGAAGCACACATAGTAGTAGGTGCTAGAAGTGCAATTTTTGCACCTCTTTCTAATATTGGACTAATAGTAATAGATGAAGAACATGAAACGACATATAAACAAGATTCTTCCCCAAGATACCATGCTCTAGATATTGCAAAATATAGAAGTAAGTACCATAATTGTCCAATTATATTAGGAAGTGCTACTCCTTCCTTAGAAAGTTATGCTAGAGCAAAAAGAGGTGTATATGAATTATTAGAACTAAAATCACGTGCTAATGGCAAAAAGTTACCAGAAGTTAAAATAGTAGACATGTGTAGTGAAGTAAAGAAGAAAAACTATTTAATCTCATCTATTTTAAAGGATAAAATAAATGAAAAACTATCTAAAAATGAACAAATAATACTTCTTTTAAATAGAAGGGGATACTCATCATTTATAACCTGTCACGATTGCGGTTATGTAGCAAAATGTCCAAATTGTGATATATCATTAACATTCCATAAAACTAATAATATGCTTAGATGTCATTACTGTGGATATGCTACTAAAATGTATGATACTTGTCCAGAATGTAGTGGTGAAATAAAAAATTTTGGTACAGGAACAGAGAAAGTATTAGAAGCACTAGAGAATATGTTTGATGCAAAAATTGTTAGAATGGATTTAGATACTACATCTAAAAAGGGAAGTCATGAGAAAATTATTAAGGACTTTGAAACCCATAAATATGATATATTATTAGGAACTCAAATGATAGCAAAGGGATTAGATTTTAGTAATGTTACACTAGTAGGAGTAATAAATGCTGATACATCACTTAATATTCCTGATTTTAGAAGTGGCGAGGTAACATTTGAGTTACTATCTCAAGTATCAGGTAGAGCAGGACGTGATAAACTTACTGGAGAAGTCATAATACAGACATATAATAAAGATAATTATAGTATAATATGTGCTGCTAATCACGATTATTTCTCATTTTATGACAAAGAGATGGAAATAAGAAGAGCATTAAAATACCCACCATATTACTATTTAGTTAATATAAAAATAATGGGTAAAATTTATGATGATGTACTTAATACAGCATTAAAAATAAAAAACTATTTAAAAGATTCACTATCTAGTGATACAATAGTCCTAGGACCAACAACTGCAAATATGTTTAAGGTTAATAATATATATAGATTTCAAATTATAATTAAATATAAAAAAGATGATAAATTATATAGTTCTCTAATCTTATTACAAGAACTTTACTTAAATAATAAAATAAACATAGATATAACTTTTAATCCATTGATATTATAGGAGGAACTTATGAACTTAGAAGAAAAATTACATGAATTAAAATTAAATATACAAGAAAAAGCATTATTATCTGGAGATAGTAGAAAACCTATTGTATGTGATGATGAAGTAATAGAGTTACTTGCTTACTATAAGCCAACTTCTACTCATGAATTATCTAATATAAGTGGAATAGGAGAAACATTTATAGAAAAATATGGTTCTTCTTTTGTAGATTTAATCAAAGAAGAAACTAGTAAAAGAGAAAGTAGTAAATTGACAGATGAAGAGTTAGAAATTATAAAAAAATTAGAAAATAGGTTAGTAAATATAAATAAAAGAAATACTATGCTTTATGCTGGAAAACTAAATACCAGAAAAAACTTTGATCTATATAATATTGGTACAGATAATACATTATTTAAAAACCTTATAATGGATCAACAAAATAAAAAAATATCATTGTGTAAAACAGAAAGCATGTATTATAAACAGTTATTAAAACTCCAAAGAGAAGTATCTAGAATACAAATGGAAACAGGAAGTAATGAATTATATATTGGTTATCCATTTGTTCAAGGATTGATGGGAATTGATAAATTTACTATAAAAGCACCTCTAGTACTATTTCCATGTATATTAACTAATGAACAAGGTGGATTTAATTTGAGTTTTGATACATCTAGAGATATACTTTACAATAATACACTTATACTAGCAAATAATAAGTTTAGAGGTAAAAATATAGTTTTACCAGATAATGTAGTTGAAGAGTTAAATAAAGAAAATTTTGTAAGTGAAATAATGTCATTTTACAATAATAATGGTATGTATATATCTAAATATAACGATGGATTTACTAAATTTCTAGAAAATACTGCAGATGAATTTCCAAAATATCCATCAGATGAATTAGAAATATTTGAATATATGGTTTTAGGAATATATCCATCATTTTCAACATCAATGCAAAGAGATTTTGAGACTATAAAAACTAAAAAAGAAGTAAATACTATTATTAAAGATTTAATATGGGGTATGGGAGATTCTAAAGTAGATGAAGAAAAAGAAGATGACAGTAAAGATTCTTGTTTTAATGAAGGAGATATAACATATATAAATGAGTTAAATTACTCCCAGGAAAAAGTTCTTGCAATGTTTGAAAATAGTACTTCTTTAGTAGTAGAAGGCCCACCTGGAACTGGTAAGTCACAAATGATTACTAGTTTAATCGCACAAGAAGTAAAAAAAGGCAAAAAGATTTTAATGGTATCTGAGAAGAAACAAGCACTTGATGTTATTAATTCTAGATTAGGGGAACTATCTAATTATTCAATAATAATAGATGCGATAAATAATAAAGAAGAGTTTTATAATCAAATTAGAAAAATATTATCAAATGAATTAACAGGTACACATTACTCACTAACAGAAATAGAATTCTTAGTAAAAAAAATGGATGCTAATATAAATAAACTAAAACAACTACAAACAGTTATGTTTGATGATGATTCATTTGGTATAAATATGCAAAGCATTTATGCAAAATGTAAAAACTATGATTTTAATAACTTAGAAGTATTAAAGTTTTATAATTATTTAAAAAACAACGTAGATAAAAGAATACTTGATATGAACTATGAAGATTTAAGAAATCTAAAAAGAAAATTCTCAGATAAAAATAATAATAAAAATCTATGGGGATATTTAGAGGTTAAAAATAAGTTTAACATACAAAAATATATAAAACTAGATATAACAGATTTTGAATACAATAATTTTATAAACTATTTAAAAAACTATTCAACAATACAAGATGAGATAAATAATGCAAATATATTTAAAAGAATATCCCTAAAAAATAAACATAAAAAAGAATTTTTAAATATATTACAAACTGTATGTGTTAAAGGTGAAGCAACATCTTTATATAAAGAGACAAAAGACAATATAAATACTTTAATAGAATTCTTTAATGTATATGAAGATTTTAAAATAAATAAATTAAAATATCTTGAATTAAATGAATCTGAGCTTATATGGTTTGATAATTTATGTAAAATATTAGAAGAAAAGAACAGTACATTAGATGTAGTAAATATCGATTTATATAATTATCTTTTATATTTACAAATTGAAAAGTTTGAAAGAGAAAATTATATGACATTAAATAGTATTAATTCATACTTTGATATTACAAAAGAATTAAATAATTGTATTACACAAAGAAGTAAATTAGAAAAAATTATAGTAAAAAATAAATTACTAGATAGTTTAAAAAAACTAGATAAAAATAATAGTCGCAAAGAAATAGAAAGACGTAGTAATCAAACTAGAAAGATGTCTATAAATAAATTTATAAGTAAACATAAATTTGAATTATTTGATTCTATAAATATTTGGATGATGACACCTAATGTTGTATCAGACATACTTCCAATGCAAGAAGAATTATTCGATATTGTAATATTTGATGAGGCATCACAACTATTTATAGAGCGGGCAATACCATCTATATATAGGGCTAAAAAAATACTTGTTGCAGGAGACTCTAAACAATTAAAACCATCATGTCTAGGATTAGGTAGAACAAGTGATGAAGAAGAGGAACAAGAGGCAATTATGGAAAGTGAGAGTTTACTTGATTTAGCAGTATATAAATTCCCTAAAACATTATTAAATTATCACTATAGAGCAAAATATGAAGAATTAATCGCATTCTCAAACTATGGCTTTTATAACTCAAATCTTTATGTTTCACCAAATATAGAACACGATGTAATAAAACCAATAGAAAGAATAAAAATACAAAATGGACTATTTATTAATAGAGAAAATAAAAATGAGGCATTAGAAGTAGTTAGATTATTAAAAAAAGTATTAAATGAAAAGAAAGAAGAACAAACACTTGGAATTATAACTTTTAATAGTGCTCAAAGAGATTTAATTTTAGATTTAATAGAGGACGAAAAAGGTAAAGATAGCGAATTTGCATTAAAAATAGAACATGAGTTTAATAGAAAAGATAATGGTGAAAATTTAAGTTTATTTGTTAAAAATATAGAAAATGTACAAGGTGATGAAAGAGATATTATTATATTTTCAACACTTTATGCTAAAGGTGAAGATGGGAAAGTTTCAATGAACTTTGGATGGTTAAACGATTTAGCAGGTGAAAATCGTCTTAATGTTGCAATATCTCGTGCTAAAGAAAAAATATATGTTGTAACTTCAATCGAACCAGATGATCTAAATGTAGATGGTTCTAAAAATAGAGGACCAAAACTATTTAAAAAATACCTAGAATATGTAAAAGCAGTATCCGATTCCAACTATGAACTAGTTCAAGAAATACTTACATCATTACTTGAAGTACCTAAGAGTGAAGTTATTGCAAATGACACTATAGAAATGACAGAACAAGTATATAACTTCTTATTAGAAAAAAATATAAAGGTAAAGAAAAATATAGGTGTTGGTGGGTATGTAATAGATCTTGCTTTATTAGATGAAAACGATAACTATGTTCTAGCAATCGAACCAGATGGAAAATTATATGAATACTCAAAAATAGTTAGAGAAAGAGACTATCATAGAAAAAAATACTTAGAAGTAAGAGGATGGAATATATATAGATTATGGAGTTATAACTGGTTTAAAAACAAAGAAAAAGAATTAAATAAAATTATAGATGTATTTAATAAATTAAAGTAATGTAACATATATATAAAATGATAATAAAATATAGTATATTTTATATCATTTTTTTTAAAAATGTGATAATATATTATATGTAATATGGACGGTGTTTGAAGTATGAAGAAGTTTTTTAAGAATAATTTAATTATTATAATAATTGTTGCAGTGTTTTTATTAGCAGCGGGAATTGGAATATTTTTTGTAGTAAGAGGAATGACAAAACAACAAGAAGATATAGAAAAACAAGTAAAAAATATAGATGAAAAATATAAACAATTTTCTGATGCCTCATCAGCAATATCAGAAAAACGTACTAAAATTTATAATGAAGTTTTTAACAATGTTTATTATGTTGACTTTAGTTCAAAAGATGAATCATGGAAAACAAATTTTAATGAATACTATGAACTTATCAATAATGTCCATAACGATTATAAAGATACCATTACAATATGTAAAAAATATAATTTTATTTATGAAAGCACTAAACAGAAATGCGAATCAATATTAAAATATTATGAAATATTAATTAATAATTATGTAACAGATTATAAACTATATAATGAAAATATAAAGAAATATAATGAATGGACTAATAGTAATACTAACTATCAAAAATTAGATGAATTTATATCAAAAGAATATACCGAGTATGTAGATTATAATGGTAATGGTGAAATTGAACATTATTAGTAGTAGGAGTGAAGAAGATGGAAGATAAAAATATAGATAAAATAATAGAGGACATAAAAAATGATGAATTTATGAACACTTCAGATGAAGTTAAAAAAGATATAACTGAACTAAAAGAAGAAAAATCTAAAAATAAAAAAGAAAGAAAAAAAATGGGTAAGTTAAAAAAAGTTTTACTAGCATTTTTAATAGTAATATTATTTGGAGTAGGGAGTAGTTTATTCTTACTTTATGGACCTTGGCCATGGTTTAGAGAAACACTAATAACAACTGCTATGACAACTATGAATCATCAATATTTAGCAACTTGGTTTTATGATGATGAAACGATTCAAAAAGTATTAAACAATCATGCAGTTATAGAATCAGGAGAAGAAACTGATACTAGTCAAATAGTTATAAGTGATGTACCTAATAATATAACTGTATATGAATCAATATATGAAGAACAAATATTAAAAAAAGATCCAGATAACGACTTATATAAAATAGTAGAAATACACGAAGCAAAATATAAGGGATATTTAGTTGTAATATACGACCCATCCAAAGTAAAGATTGCAACAGCAAGTAGTATGGGTAACTCAGGACAATACATCACAAAAATAGCATCTGACAACAATGCGGTTATTGCAATTAACGCATCTGGCTTTGAAGATCCAAACTGGAATAGTAATGGCGCAAAACCACATGGAATGGTTATAAAAGATGGTAAATTAGTATGGAACAATGTAAGAGCACAAGTTGGTGGGGGTCTTGTTGGATTTACAAAAGACAATAAACTTATTTTAGGAAGAATGAGTGCACAAGAAGCATTAAACAAAGGTGTAAGAGATGGTATAGAGTTTGGTCCATACTTAATAGTAAATGGAAAGCCATCATTTATAAAAGGTAATGGTGGATGGGGAATCGCACCAAGAACGGCAATAGGACAAAGACAAGATGGAATAGTACTATTCCTAATAATTGATGGAAGGACAACTGCCAGTGTAGGTGCAGATATGGTAGATCTAACTGAAATAATGCAAAGATATAAGGCCTATAATGCCGCTAACATGGATGGTGGATCATCTACTGCATTAATAGTAAAAAATCAAATACATAATAAACCAGTAGCAAAAGGTAAAAACGGTTTAAGAGGAATACCAACTGCATGGATAGTGGTAGAATAGAGAATAAATAATTCTCTTTTTATTTTGAACTAGGATCTAATTTTAACACTTTTTAGGTGTACCATGCGAAATACTATATTCACGAGAACCAATAATGTGCTCTTGTACAAGGGGCACATCTTTTTTTCCAATATTACTTATTGCTGGAACCATAATATATTTGTCCTTCTTAATATATGGCAATAGTTTATCGTTAAAACCTAATTTATATTTTGTATCATACACATATGATTCTAATAATAATTCACAATTAGTATTTACATTTATATCTCTTAACATTATTGATAAGTCAGCCAGTTTGCTAAGTGCTAGGGATTTTTTATTTTGTTTAAAAGGTAGAGTCAAGATTTCAGCCAAGAATGTGTCAATTATAAACCATAATGGAATAGTTGACAATAATCCTTTAAAAATATCCTCTCCTCTTGCAGCATTCAAAGAGGTATAAACTGTACTTTGAATACATAAATAAGTAAAAACATATTTTGTATATTTTTGTAATGAAAAACCAAGTTCGGCTTCCCTTATTTTTGAAAGTAAATCATAATTAATTCTAATTTTCATAATATCAACCCCCGTAATTTAAATACATATTATCACTAATGTTTTAAATTACATTATAATAATACCTATTTAGATAAATGTCAAATATTTTTTTAGTTAACACTTTACAAACTTAATTTTCTATGTTATTATAACTCTCACAAAAAAGAAAGGGGAATATAAATATGTTAAAATCTGAGGATTTATATCTTTTAAAACAAGCACTAAATAATTATTCAAAATCACTAGATAAAAATAATAGGACTAATCGTATTCTAGCAATTGCCAACTTAATAACAGCAGGGGTACTAACACATGAACAAGCACTTAATGATAAGGAATATAGAGAGTTTATTGAATCTATGACAAATGTTAAAGATAATAGTGAGCCAATTAAAGCAACTATAAGAAGATAAAATGCACTAGCATTTTTTTTCTTTAGTAGAATATAATACTAAAGAAGTTAGGCGGTTATTTTGAAAAACTTTAATGTATTATTTACCTTAAAAATACTAAAAAATATACTTTGGAACTTTTTAGATAGTTTCTTTATACTTTATTTTTTAGAAATTTCATATAATAATATTTTTACATTAGGTATATATAAATTAATATATATAACTGTATTATATATTGTTATATTTATATTTAGAAATATATCTAAAAGTAAAAAAAGAATATATTTACTTAAAATAGGTATAATATTTAAATTTATATATTTTTTATTAATATTATTATTAAAAGAACAAATAGTTAAATATATAATTATTTTAGGAATTATATATGGAGTAGCAGAGGGACTATATTTTTCTATTTATGATGTATTTGAATCAGAAGGAATAAATAATAAAGATAGAAATAAATTTTCTGGTTATTATGTTTTTATAAAATCTATTATTTCAATGATATTTCCATTAATATTTGGAGCATTAATAAGTAAAGAGGGGTTTAATACTTGTATTTTATTAGTACTTACTATTGTAATACTAATGATAATTATGTCATTTTTATATAAAGATGTATTTTTTTATAATGATAAAAAAACTAATTTAAAACAATACATTAAATTAATAAATAATAATCCATTAATTAAAAGAGTATATAAAATATATATATTTTATGGACTTACATATTCATCAGGGGCATTATCTAGTATAGTAACACTTTTTATATTAAAAATATTTAATAATAGTTTTAAACTAGGAATATTTACATCAATATTTAGTATTATTACTTGTATAATAGGAATACTATTTTCAAAGAAAATAAATAAATACAAATACAATAAATATATTGGTATATCAATGAGTTTTAACATTGTAACATTTTTATTAATGGTATTTACATGTAATTATATAACAGTTATATTATTTTACCTTTTTCAAACTATATCAAAAACTTTACTAGGACTTATAAATGATAACACAGTAGCAAACATATCTAACATGAAAATAATAAAAGAAAATTATAAAATAGAGTATTTTCTCGGTTGTGAAACTGCATTATTTACTGGTAGATTTATTAGTTATTGTATTTTTATAACTATGTCATTTTTTAAAGATTATATAATGTTCTTCGTTATATTATTTATATCATTTTTAATTATACTAACTATTCAGTCAATAAAATTGGTAAAAGAATTTAATTATATTGACATTGATTAATAACAGATTTTAGTATGAATTGATAGTTACTATAAGGATAAGTGAGTAATAACTATTATTATAGGTATTGCTAAATTATTAAAAAGTTTAATATATTAATATATATATTTTTAAAAATATTAATAAAAAATAAGTTTATAAATGAAAAAAACTATGACGAATTCTTTTAGTCATAGGTCTTATATACTAAATTTATAACAGTTACATACGTACTGTGAAACTTATTTTAAATATATGAATTTATATTTTAAAGTAAGAACCATAATTTCTTTCTGCTTCACTTTGTAAGGATTCTGCATCATCTTTAATTGCTTGAACAATTCTTTCTTTAGTCCAAATATTTTTTTCGCTTAAGAGTTCTTTTCCACTAACGTATATATTTATCAACGGTACTTTTAAAGAATTCAATGTCATAACAATAAATTTTTGCATTTCTGTTGTTTGTTCCGCTCTAACAAAAAAATCAAAACCAAGATAATGAGGACCACTACAACGAATATCTACTGGATCATTATTAACACAATCAACACATATCTTTGAACATTCTATTAATTTATCACTCATACATGAAAACCTTCCCTTAAAATTTGTATGAAGTTTATTATATATTAATTTTTAATTTTGTCAATTATCTTTTTAACTTTAATGTTAGTATTTAAAAATAGTATAAAAAGTGCGTTATTAAATATTAAAAATAAAATATTATTTAAAATATAGATTTTAAAATAATTTCTGTAAATTAATGCATTATAGGCAATTATAATTTAAAAAATTTAGAGGAGAATTATTATTTTAGAAATTACAATTAGTGAAAGTGAGAAAAAATTACTAGAAAACAGTAGTTTAGAAAATGTATTTTTATTTTACATTTCATTAAGTTATGAAAATATCAAAAGTTCATTAACTTATAATAAGGTAGTTGGAGATGTAACTGTATCTATTAATGAACAAATAAAAAGTTAGAAGATAAGAATTTTAAAGAGATATGTATATATTATTCATATTCAGATAATGAATATATGTGTAATTTACATTTTTTGATTTTATGATAAAAATATTGATTCCTAATTGTAGAATGTACGTTGAAAAGGTTTTGTGGTTTTTATTTAGAATTCTTGCATAGATATTTTAATTAAACAAAATATTATTGAAATATGTAAAATAAAATGGGAAAAAATATGCTAGGTGAGGTTAAAGAACAAAAATATATAAGAATCATTAAAGTATAAAATATTATACATGATATAATAGTTTTATAGGAAGGTGATTAATACATGAGAATTAAACATCATAAACAAATTGTAGATATGTTGTATAAAGAATGGGACTTAGGTAAAAAATCATCAAAGGCAAAAGGGAAAACATGTGCATGGATATATTGGTTTGAAATACTAAATGAAGTAGAAGAAGTAATTACAGAAAAAAAAGATAATAATATTATAGGTATATGTGCTTATTCTAAATGTGGTTCTAAAAAACATATTATTAGAAAAAAGATATACGAATTGTTAAAAAATCTATTAATTTCTAGTTTTCTTGTGAAGAATAAAGAAAACTTATATAAATATAATAATGACTATGATTATTTGCCAAAAGAATTAGAAAACTATTTTGATGGTGAAATAACAATCCTTATTGTAGATAAGCAATATAGAGGTAAACAAATAGGTAAAAAACTTTTAAATAAAACATTTGAAATTGCAAAGAATGATAATATTAATAATCTCCAAATATCAACTGATGAATCATGTAATTATAAATTCTATGAAAGTTTAGGTTGCACAAAAATATATGAAAAAACAATTCCAAATAGAGAAGTAGATAAATGTGGCAATAAAACAACAGAAGAGGGATATATATATGAGAAAAAATTAAGAAATATATAAAATATGTAAGTTATAAATTGACTTACTATATAAATAAATGATATACTAAACCAACTAAAGGAGAGGACAAGAGTTGAGTTTAATAGAAAATATTCCGTATAAAAAAAGTTTTATAGTAAAAGATGATTTATCATTATTAGGCAAAAGTCAAACAATATCTATATCAAAATATTTATGTGGAGATATTTATGACCGTTATTATTTAAGAGTAAATACAAAAGACGATAATAATAATCCTTTAGATCAAGGGTATCTTTATTTTTATCTAGACTTTGAAAAAAGAAAAAGCGAATTTATTGGAGTAAAAATATCTCAAGAATATCGAAATTGTGGACTTGCATCTTTACTTATTTCTGTTTGGATACAATTTTGTTTAGATGAAGGATTTTTAAATTTACAAACAATTTCTAAACAAAGAAAACCATTTGTATTATATCTTTTAAAAAAGTATGAATTTGAGTTAAGAAATTTAACTACTTATCGAACATCAACAAGAACAGTTCATATATGTAAAAAAGAAAATGAAGATAGAAAATGTATTATGTTTGAAAATAAACAAGAAGAGAATCGTTTTAGAAATAGCAATATTATGAAAACTGATAATTATAGAATTATTGGAAAAGAAGAACAAAATATTAGTATTTTAGATAGTGTTGTTCTATATACGCCATATTTTTTACAAGATCAAGAAAAAGCATATCAAAAATCTTTACAGTTTTATAATAGTAAAAGATAAAACATTTATTAAAAAATATATGTTATACTTATAGTGTATTTGTATAAAAAAACTAAAAATGAGGTAAGTATATGTATAATATTTATGATGAATTAAATAAAATGATAGATTATATAGAAGAACATATATTAGAAAATATTGATATAAAAGTATTAACAAAAATCACTGGTTTAAATATAAATACTTTAAAAAGTGTTTTTAGTTGTCTAACTGGTATAAGTATAACAGATTACATAAGATTAAGAAGATTGACTCTTTCAGTAAGTGATATATTAAAAGGAAAAAGTATTACTGAAGTATCATATAAATACTTATATAATTCACCATCTAGTTATAATAGAGCATTTAAAAAATACGAAGGAATAACACCAAAAGAAATAAAGAGTAATACTAGTAAATTAAAACTATTTAATAAGATTATTTTTAAAGAAAATATAAAAAATTATAATATAGATTATAAAATATACAAAAATAAAGAGTTTAATTTATATGGTATTTCAAAAAAAATAGATTTTGAAAGTAGAACTAAAGATATACCAGAGTTTTGGAAAGAAGTAAAAAATAAATATGAGGAATTTAATTCTAATAAACGATATGGCTTTTTGGATGAATCAAATAATAATGAAATATTATATTTTTGCTTGCTTGAAAAAAAATTTAAAAGTTCTAAAAAAATAAACATACCAAAATGTAATTATTTTGCTATTAAAATAGATGATTTTAAATCACAAAGTATAATTAATAATATAAATAAATGCTTAGATGAATATATAAAGTCCCTTAATTATAAAATATTAGATATGGCTAATATTGAAATATATTATGATAATTATATTGAAATCTTAATACCCATTACTTGATATTTTTTAATGTAATAATATCAAGTTTTTTTATACATTCTTTGGGATAATTATTTAGGGATGTATATGATTAAAGAGTATATAAATATATTTAAAAATTATTATAAGTTAATTAGTGATGATAAAAGAAAACTTATTCCATATTATATAGGATATTTTCTAGAAGAAATAATTGAATTAATAATACCTATATATATTGCAAAAATAACTGAAGATTTAACTAATTCATTATTTATTTCAAGCTTAATTAGTATTGCAATGTATTTCTTTTTAAAAAATGTTAATATTTTAATATCATATTTTATTAAAAATACATACACAAACTTCTTTAAAAATAATTATGTTACATTATATAAAAAAATAGTAAAAGAAATATATAACTTTGATGAAGAGTATAAGAAGAAGTTTTCAACTGGTAGAATGCTTAACAGTTTGACAAGTGATATTATTAATGTTGGAGAAATGGCTGATGATATATTAACAGTTATTTTGAATATTTTAAAAAGCATAATAGTTATAATTTACTTTTTTAAAATTAATATATATCTTTTAATATTTATAATTTTAATTGATATTATTTATATTAAAAGAAGTAACTATTTAAATAATATGACAATAAAATATTTAAAAAAACAAGTAAATGAAAATGATAAATTAATTGGATTAATTAGTCAAACCATAACTGGCTTAAAAGATATTCAAACATTAGGAATATCAAATACAATTAATGATAAATACAATACAATTTATAGATTGTGGAAAAATATGTATAGTAGTAAAAGAAAATACCAAGTACATAAACAAACAGTATTAAAATGCCTGTTAATACTAGTTAAAACATCAATATATTTTTTACTAGCATATTTAGTTATGAATAAAGAAATGACTATAGGAGTAATGTTAATTATAATCTCATATTTTGATTCACTATTTCAATCAAGTGAAAATATTATGCAATCACTAGAAAACATTAAAGAACAAAATGTTTCAGTAAATAGAATAAAAGAAATACTAGAATATAATACAGTTAAAGAATATGAAATAAAAAGTTTAAAAAATATAAATGGATTAATAAATTTTAATAACGTAAGTTTTTCATACAATGATGAAAGATTCTTAGAAAATTTAGAGTTTGTTATTAAACCAAATAAAATAACTGTAATAATAGGTGCAAATGGTACAGGAAAAACTACAATAACTAACTTAATATTGCGTTTGTACCAACCAACTAGTGGAGAAATACTACTAGATGGAATAGATATTAATAGTATTGATAAAAAAACATATTTAAAAGAAATATCAATATTAAACCAAGAAACTTATCTTTTTAACTTAAGTATTAGACAAAACTTTAATTTAATTAATAAAGATATAAATAAACAACAAGAAATATGTAAGTTTGTTGGAATAGATAAATTTATAAAAAAGTTACCTAAGGGTTATGATACGGTAATAGGCGAGAATTGTAATAATATATCAGGTGGTCAAAAAAAATTAATTTCACTAGCAAGAACTTTATTAAAAGGTTCCAAAATATTAATACTAGATGAAGCAACATCTTCTCTTGATACTAATATGACAAAAAATTTTATAAGTATTTTAAAAAAATTAAAGAAAAATCATACTGTTATTGTAATAACACATAAAAATGCAATTATTGATATAGCAGATGAAATTATAGCAATTGACAAAAGTAAAAGTAATGTGATTAAATAATATTATAAAATATTTGATTTAGGTGGAATAGAAATGATTAGTACAAGCAGTTATAATAATTGGAAAAGTGACAGATATATAACTTATTCTATATCTGGTGATTGTGGAAAAAAAGCAGGATATATTGGAAGAAACTTTAAACAATTAGCACCTAAATTATCATTTTGGCAAGTATGGCATGATAATATTGGTGTTATTGAAGAAGAAGAAAATAATAGATATTATATAGAACAGTATTATGAACAAGTATTATCTAAACTTGATCCAGAAGATATTTATAGAAAGTTAGATGGTTCTATACTTTTATGTTATGAAGATAACACAGAATTTTGCCATAGACATATAGTTGCAGGATGGTTAGAAATTTTATTAAATATAGAAGTTCCAGAAAAAATAGCATACGGCTATAATGTAGAAACAGTTGAAAGACCAGATTATATTAAAGAATATTTAGAAAGTGCAATGAGAAAAAATCGTAATATGAGGGGATTTAACTCATTAAGAGCATTATATCTATTTGAAAAAGGAGAAAAACTAGAAGAAGAGGCAGCAAGACTAAAGGAATCAAATAATGTAGATACTTTTACTGATATAGATACAGGTGAAATAATAGTAACAGCAAGAGAATATATGCAAGAAGCATGCTATTTAAGATGTCGTGCTGATGATGCAGAAGAGGAATATAATAAAAGACGAGTTAAAGTAAAAGAATAATATTGTAATAAGGAAACTTGATAAAATAGTACTAATATGATAAAATGTATATGTATGAAGGAAACTTCATAAAATAAAAAAGGATACATTTGATTGCTAGAATCAGATGTTATCCCTTATGGATGGCATCTGAAATCAACTAATGTTGAAATCAGATGTTTTTATTATTTAAATAGTAATGTTATTACTACAAAGAATAATAGTAGAATTATAATAAATTGAGAAGCTTCTCTTTTAGTCATAATTACCACCACCTTTCTTTTATCATTAGATAAATAGAAAGGGAAAGCATCTGATATATTTCAAATGTATCCAAATAATATTGTAGCAAACATCCGTTCACAAAACAATAGTTTTAAAATAATATAATCAAAATTAAAACATTAAGGGGGAAAAAATATGTATATAGTAGTACAATTTGATATTAAACTAAGAAAAGAAGATAATTTTTCTCCGCTATTAGGAATTCAATTTATTCCAAATAAAAAAAATAAATTATTTTCTTTATTAATACAAGAGTATGGAATAATATGGTCTGAAAAGTATAAATGTTATATATTACCAGATATTGCCTATTTTAATCCAAATATATTAAAAGAATATAAAAATATAATAGATTTAACACTAAATAAAATAAAAGATAAACAAATAGATCAAAAAATAATAGAAAGAGAACTTAACCAAAGTTATTACACAAAACCACATTTGGCTAACTTTCTATCAGATTATATTAATAATACAAGTGATGAAAATTCTATCTTATTAGATCCATCTTGTGGAACTGGAAATCTTACAGATAATGTTAATATACCTAAAAAAAATATATATTTAGTTGAACCAGATAAAACATGCATTAATATTTTAAGAGAAAAAGGATACTCTAATATAATTACATCAACGTTCCAAGAATTTTTAACCAAAGGTAATTATCCAGAGTTTACTCATGTAATAATGAATCCACCATTTAAAAATAGACAAGATTTATACTTCTTTAATGAATGTTTTAAATTATTAAAAGATGGTTGTATAATTGCAGCAGTAATATCAGAAAATTCAATTTATGAAGAATTACAACCATTAGGATATACATTTAATACAGATTTACCAAATAGTAATAAATATAATAACTTTGACAACATATCAGAATTATTACAAGAATTTATAAATAATATTAGAAATATAACACAGTGTTTTATGGATATAACAGATTCATTTTACAATACAAGTGCAAGAAGTTATTATTTACTAGCAAAAAAATGTAAAACAAAATAAATAAAGAAATATATTTAGTTTCATTTTTAAACAATAATATAATTGATGAAAATTTTGACTATTATTGTAATATAGAATTAAAAATTTATAGTTTTTTAAATGATAAAGGAGAGTTTCCATTTTTAGATGAAGTTTAATAATAAATATTTTGTTATAGAGGTAAATTTATGTCAGAAACATGTTATGATAATTAGGAATATCCAAGGATGAACAGAAGAATAAATAAAAGAAGCATATAGAAAAACTGTATAAATGATTTATATGGCATTTCTTTTAGTAAAAATAATGATACAGAAAAGAAAATGATGTAATCTGGTTAATTAATATTAAAACCAGATTTTTTTGCTACAAATTATTACAAATATTAGAAGTACAATTATAAATAGAGGGTGATACTATGGTAAAAAAATATACCATTATTTTAATACTTTTTATAAATATAATTTTAATAACAGGATGTAATAATATTAAAGATAAAAAAATAAAAGAAAAAGAAGTAGTTGAAGATGAATATATAGAAATAATACCAGATAATGCAATAAAATTCATTGAAAATCTTGATAATAGTATTATTTTAAGTACAGATGAAATTAAAGAATATAATAAAAAGATCAAAGAAAAAACTACTTTTATTTTTGATTTAAATAGTATCACTAATTTAACTAAAGAAGATGTCCTAAATTATATAAATTCATATACTATCCCAAAATTGCCTAAATATAATGGTAATAACAAAGTAACTCAAAATGATATAAAAGTTATACTAGATAATAGAAATATCGAAGGAATAAAGAATAATATAGAAATAAAAAAAGGTATTATAGTAAAAAGAAGTAATCTAAAATCTTTTCCAACAGACATTAATTTTTTTAGTCGTAAAGGTATTAATAATTTTGATAGTTTACAAGAAACAGAATTAACAATAAATACCCCTATATTAATAGTACATGAAAGTAAAGATAAAATGTGGAATTTTGTTATATCTCCTATATATGTTGGATGGGTAAAAAATGATACAATAGCACTTGCTACTGATGATGATATTAATTATTTTATAAATAATACTTCATTTGGTGTAATAACAGAAGCAAGTTTAAAAATTGATGATTTAATCTTAGATATGGGTGTAAAACTGCCATATATAGGTGTATCAAAGAATAATTATCAGTTTGTAATCCCTGTTAAAGGTGATAATAATTATGCCAAAAAGAAAGTAATTAGTATACCAAGAACTAAAGCACATATTGGGTATTTGCCATATACTAAAAGAAATGTCATAATACAAGCATTTAAATATGAAGGTATGGATTATAGTTGGGCTGGTATGAATGAAAGTGTTGATTGTTCAAGTTATATATTAAATGTTTATAAGACATTTGGTTTTACATTTCCTAGAAATACTGTAAATCAAAGGGATAGTGTAGGTAATATTACATGGCTAAATGGAAAAACAAATACTGAAAAATTAAGTATAATTTCTGATAAAAAAGTATCTCTTATTTATCAGATAGGACATGTTATGCTATATCTAGGTACTAAAGAAGATAAACATTACATAATACATGCATCAGGTGATGATATGAAGATTGTAGTAACTGATTTAAACTCAAGAACATATCTATCTAAAATAGATAGAGTAATTACAATACCCTAAACTATTTTAAAATTTTAATATTGACAAGCGTAAAAAATACGCGTATATTATAATTGTGGTGATAATATGACAGTAGATAATCCACTATATAAAAACCAAGGTATTCACATTATTACATCAATATTCACTGTTGAATCGGGAATTACTAAAGTTCTACTTATAAAAAGAAAGAATGAACCATATAAAGATATGTGGGCTTTAGTAGGAGGAGCATTATATAATAATGAAGATCTTATGGATGGAGTATATAGAGAAATATATGAAAAAACAGGTATAAAAGATATTGATATATATTTTTCTAATGTATTTGGTAAAAAGGATAGATCCCCAGTAATGAGAATGGTGGCCACGTCTTTTATTGGAGTTATTGATAGCAAAAAAGCATCAATATTAAAGGAAACCTTAAAAACATCTGATGCCTCTTGGTTTAAGTTAGATGAAATTCCACCACTAGCATATGATCATAATGAAATTTTAACAGATGGAATAAATTGTTTAAAAGAAAGTATTTTAAGTACAAATATATTAAAATCATTATTTCCAGATGGATTTACAATTTCAGAAATACAAAAAACATACGAAATAATATTGAATACAAAATTTGACAGAAGAAATTTTAGAAAAAAATTGCTGAATACAAATTTAATATTTGATACAAATAAAACAAAGATATTTGAAGGTACTAAACCATCAAAAATATATAAATTTAATAAAAATTGTGATTTAAAAGATGTATTCTAATACATTTTTTCTAAAAAATTACCAAGTGTAAAAAATACGCTTGTATAGGAGGAATTTATGATAAAAAGTAATACTATATTTAGTGAAAAACAAAAATCAGATAATGCATCTTATGACGAATATTTAAATCAAATATTTGAATCTCATCCAGAATTATTAACAAGATTAATGGAATTAAACAGAAAAAAAGAAGAAATACAAGAATTAAAATATAAATATGGAAACTTGCCATATCCAGTTGTAATTACAGTAAGTGGAACTCCTAGATCGGGAAAAACAACATGTATAGATAATTTGTTTGAGTTTTTTAAAAAGTGTAATTTAAGAACAACATGTTTAGAAGAACCAGCTGGGTTAATATATCAAACCCTAAAAACAAAAGAAGAAAAAAAACAATTATTAAAGGACAGAATTGGCTTTGTAGAAAGACAATTTGAACTTGGAAATAAACACATAAATAGAAATTTAAATGAAAATGATATTATTATTTGCGATAGGGGAATAATTGATACATTTATTTGGTATGACATGTATTATAAGTTAAATATGATGGATAAGGCAAGATATAATAACTATTTTAAAAAATTAGATGAAGTAAGACAATATTGTAACTATTTCTTTGCATTATTCTCATCAAGCAATGAAGCTATTACAAGAGATTATATTAATTCATTATCTATTGAACCAAGGACTACAATGAGCAAAGATAATATCGAAAACTATAATAACTCTTTAATGAATTGTTTATCGATTCTTTCATCAAATGTAGATTATTTACAATTTATAGATACTACAAAATGTGATAGAATGGAAGCATCGATACTAGCGGCAAGTAGTATATCTGAAGAGATAAAAAAAATATATTTAAAAAGGAGATAATATGTATTTTATAGATAAAATAAAACAAGAATTTAAAAATGATAAACTATGTATATTTGCCGATATGGATGGTGTAATTACAGATTATAACTTTGGAAAACCTTTTAATTTTAAATTAAAAAGACCAATATTAACAAATATTAATACAATAAAACAATTATCTGAAATGAATAATGTAGAACTATACATACTGTCTATTTGTAAGAAAGATTACCAAATAAGTGAAAAAAACGAATGGTTAGATAAGTATGCACCATTTTTTAATAAGAATATGAGAATTATTATTTCAAAAGAATCTAACCCTAATCTTACTAGTAAAGAACTAAAATGTAATTTTCTAAAAGGATTTATAATAGAAAATAAAGACAGTAAAGTAATACTAATAGATGATGATAATGATATACTAAAATATTTATTAGATAATATTGGAAATGAAATAACATTGTACCAAGATTCATCAATAATTGATTGATATTATTATAAAATAACATTATAATTAATAATAGTTAATGTAATCTAAGGAGTATTTATGAGAACAGAGTGGAATTTAAAATGCTTATATGAAGATGAAAAAAGTTGGGAAAAAGATTATAATTTTTGTGAAAAAATGATACAAAAATTAGATTTATTAAAAAATGAATTTATAGATAATATAAAAAAATTTAGAGAATTTATAACCTTAAAAATATCGATTATTGTTTTAATAGAAAAATTATATTGTTATTCTAGAAGACATTTAGATATTGATAGTACATTACAAGAATATAGTAAGTTATAAAAAAAAGCACTAGATTTATATAATAGTATGCAACTTATAAATAATTATTTTGAATAGATGATAGTAAATAATACTGATAAAGTATATGAGTATTTACAAGATAATACTTTAAACAAATATAAAAGATATATAAGTTTAATTATAAGAAGAAAAGAACATATTATAGATACTATATATGCAAAAGACATTTATCCTAATTATAAAAAGAATATGGAAACTTTAAAAACTGAATATCAGGATTTATTTACTAATAAAATTAGTTTTAATGATGTTAAGTTAAATGGAACTAAGGTAAATGTAAATAGAGAAAACTATAATGATTTAATTATAGACAAAAATCAAAATACAAGAAAATCAGTATATGATATATATACATTTGCATTTGCAAATATAAGTGATATATTAGGTGATATGTATATTAAAAAGTTAGAATTAGACTTAATGGTTTCTAAGAAAGAAAAATATAATTCTTTATTATCTAAAAAATTATTTGAATTAGAATTACCAGATGAAATACTAGATAAATTAATAAGTACTATTAATAAAAATTTACATGTAATGCATGAATATACAGATTTAAGAAAACAATTATCAGGATTAAAAGAGTTCCACGTGTATGATTCATCTATTTCACTATGTAAAATACCAAAGATAGAATATGAATTAATAGATGCCATAAATATTATAAAATCAAGTTTATCTATATTAGGCAATGATTACATATCGATAATAGATAAAATGTTTGATGAAGGTTGGGTTGATGTATATAGTAAAGTTAATAAAAGAACTATGTCATTTACTTGTATTTCATATGTAGGAGTACCCTATATATTAATAAATTATAACAAATCTATAAACTCTGTAAGAACATTGGCACATGAAATAGGTCATGCAATACATGTCTATTATTCAAAAAATAACAACGATTTTGAATACTTTGAATTTAGTTATTTTTTAACAGAAATAGCATCTAAAGTAAATGAAACATTATTTAATGAATACATGATAAAAAATTGTAGTGATATAGAAGAGAAAAAATATATTTTGAATAATATAATAAGTAGTATTGGAAACTCAATATTTGGTCAAACTATGCTTACTGAGTTTGAGCATACTGTTATAAAACGTTTAGAAAAGGAAGAAAAAGTTGATACTAATTATCTAAATGATTTATATTTAGAAATAAATAAAAAATATAATGGTAAATCATTAACAATTGATGATAATATAAAATATGGTTGGTCAAAAATTCCTCACTTTATAATGCAAGATACTTACTATATATATCAATACTCTATAGGTACATCTATTGCAGTATATATAGCATATAAAATATTAAATAATGAAAATAATATGAAAGAAAAATATCTTAAATTTTTAAAACTAGGAAACAGTGTAAGTATAGAAGATGCCCTAAAAGTAATAGATGTAGATCTAAGAGATGGAAAATATATAGAGGATGCAATTAAAGTATTAAGTGAAAAAATAAAAGAAATGAAAAACTTGTAAATAAAATCTACAAGTTTTTTTACATATGATAACTTAATGGTCTTTTTTGTATTCCTAGTGTTTCAATTGATTCATGATTTATTTGATTATCTTGACCATTAATAAAGTTTAAATAATCAATATAAGTATAATTAGTAGTATATTTATTATCTTTATTTTGCTCATAATATAGCCCATTTCTATAAGATAAAGCAAATCCATCAAAATAATTTTTTATATTTTCTTGATTAAATTCTATGCAACCATTTTGTAGTAATTGATATGCAAGTTGCATTCTAGAATTATTCATAATCATAAATGTACCAGGATTACAACTAACAAGACCAACAATTCCAATTCTTTGTAGAATATTTTGACTTAAATTAAAGAACTGCGAATAGGTACAATCTATTAAATACTCCTTATTATTAATTGTTACTATAACAAAATAATGATACCCATGCCCATCTAATAGATTAGCCTCTTCACTAAATCCAGGACTTATTTTCACTAATCTAGATTTAATACCTAAACTGTTGCATAAGTTATTTATAAAAGTACTTACAATCTTACAATTGTTTGTTAAATCAATATCATTTATATTACAATAAGAATTACTATCAACAATAAATTTTCTAGCAATATATACAATTTTATCTAGAATCTCTTTAACTGAAGAACATGTATCAAAAGAATCATCTAAATCAAAATTAGAATCCAATTTAATATTTGTTAGTGGAAACTTTCTAAGTAGGCTTTCACATAATATAAGTTCATTTATTAAAAATTGATATGAACTATCTATTTTACCATTAACAAAAAAATATGGACAAATGCCTTTTATAAACTCATATATTTCAATCATATTTGAACTTAAAATACTACTTTGATTTTGATATCTTTCAAAATTCATTTTAAGTCTACTAAATTTTTCTAAACAAACTTCAATATAGTTATATGGTTCCATAGTAAACCCTCCAAATAATTTTATCTTATAATATTATATATTCTAATAAAAATCAATATATTAGATATTAATGATTTTATGAATAATATATATATAATATGAATAAATGTTATTATTTTTTTAAATTTGTGATATAATACAATACATATATTTTTTTAGGGGTGAAAATAATTATGTATAATGATAAAAAACTATGTGTATTTTATAAAAAGCTTGACGATACATATGACGATATTATTAATTTAGGTGAAATTAGTACAAAAATATATAGATGGATATATGACAATTTATATAGATTTTATCTTATTAAAGGTGAAAATAAAAAGGCACAATTTATATTAAATTTTTATGAAAACCAGTTAGAAAGAAGAAAACAAGAAAAAGAGAGTCACTTTCTTGATAGATTACAAGAAATATATCAATATTATATGAAAACAAATATAATACCTATACATGATAAAGATGCTTACTTTTCTGATGGAGTAAGTATGAAAGGTTGGTTAAATAGGCATTTATTTGAATTAGAAAAATTAAGTAAGTGTAACCAAATTGCAAAACTAATTATAGATAGTAATAAAGTTACTGAAGAGGTAAAAAATTTAAATTTAAATAGTAGAATAGATGAACTTTATGCCTACTTTAATAGTAAAACAAGTGGAAATCAAATAGATGTAAAAGATTCATTTAGTGATAATATAAATATAATTAATTGGTTAGATAAAAATATTTCAAGATTATATGAATTAAGTAATGCAGACCTAAAAATGATAATTGTTATTAATTTTTATATTAATACTAAAAGGAAGAAAAATATACTTGATAAAGATACAATAAAGAAGTTGAGTGAACTGTATTTATATGTATTAAAAAATGAACTTTTACCAAAATGTGATTCAGAAGAAAAGTTTAGTGATGGAAGTAATATTAGAAAATGGTTTGATAGTAATTTAGATATTTTAAATAGTGTTAAATGTAATAATTTATATGCTAATGCTATATTAGCGGTGTATAGAATAGAAAATAAAAAAAATAATTTTTTTAAAATTAATCTATCAAAAATAGATGAGGTTTATAATATATGTAAAAATAAACCAATATATTATATTTTTAAAAATAATATCAAGTTTGAAGATGGAACAGATATGAGTTCATGGATTAAAACAAATATTGGACTATTAGAAGAATTAAAAGAAAAAAACAAAAAAGCAAGAAAAATATTAGATAGTATAAATGAATATAATATTCTTAATAAAAAACTAGAACAAATAGAATGTCTTAAAAAGAGTTTAGAATTTAATAAAAAAATATTAGGAATTTATAACTATTGTGTTTCAAAAAAAAGTTTGCCTACTAGATATAGTGATTGTAAACTAAATAACGGATATAGTATGGGATGTTGGTTAAATAATAATAAATTTAAAATATGGGATGAAAGATTTAGAAATCCATATTGTTTAAAACTAATCAAAGAGATACTAGAAATAAATCCTGAATTTTTTACAAAAACAAATAGTTGTGATAATACTAAAACAACATATAATAAAATTTCTACTAAAAGAATAAAATTATTAATAAATAGTAGAAAATTATAAGGTGTATATATGGATGATAATTTTAGAAAACCTCAAAAATATTCAATAAAATTTTATTTAAAACTAGATTATTTATATGAAATGCTTAAAAATGATAAAAATTATCTAGAAGATGTAGATACTAAGCGTTTTTATGATGGTACTAAAATTTCTAATTGGTTAAAAGATAATTTATATAAATTAGAAAGACTTAAAGACGAAAATATAAAAGCAAAGTATATATTAGATATTATAAACAATAAAAAAAATGATGGAAAACCACAAAAATTTTATAAAAAATTAGAAGAAGTATATAAGTATTATTTAAAAACAGGTACACTTCCAACTTTTAGTGAAAAAATTTTGTTTGAAGATAAAACTAATATGTATAATTGGTTAATAAGTTATATGATTAAATTAGAATTAATAAGAGACGAAAATAAAATGGCAAATGCTATATTAACGGAATATAGAAAAAGTGACATGCGAGAAAATAATTTTAATGAAAAATTAAAACAGGTATATGAGAGTTTTAAAAATAATGATGGTTTAAACTCCAATCAAGTTATGTTATTTAGTGATGGAACCAGTATTAATAACTGGATAAAAACATATAGTAATAGAATGCGTGAAATAAAAGATGAAAACGAAATGGCCTATGCTATATTAAGTATTATAGATGAAAGGAATAAGGAACAACAACATAAAGCTTTTAATGAAAAAGCAGAAGAAATATATGAGTATTATCTAAGAACTGATGATTTATTAATGGAAGGAAAAAGTGCAAAATTTAAAAATGAAATGAGATATAAAAATTGGCTTATTAATATGTGGAATTTAAAAACATTAAAGAACATGAATAAAAGGGTATATAAATTAGCACTAGCACAACTTCTTAATAAAAGTTTATTGTATGATAAAAAACTACTTGAAACATATAAATATTGCATAACTACAGGTAGAATACCAAATGAATATACTAAAAGTAAATTTACTAATGGACATGATATGGGAACATGGTTAAGAAATAATAAGTATTTTATTTGGGTAAAAAAGAAAAATAATCCATATTGTATGTTGTTGGTTAAAGCAATATTAGAAATAAAACCTAAATATTTTAATTGTTATATTAGTGATAAAGAAGATAAATTAACAACAAGTAAACAAAATAAAGTATTATTTAAAATAAGAAAATGATATTGATATGTGATATAATTTTAAATGGAGGAAATTATGAAAAAAAATAAAATAATAGAAAAAGGGACAAGCACATTTAAAGAATTTAAACAATTTATCTCAAAAGGAAATGTAATTGATTTAGCAGTTGGGGTAATTATAGGACAAGCATTCGGTAAAATAGTAACATCTTTAGTAAATGATATATTAATGCCTTTAATTGGTATTGTAAGTGGTGGACTTGACTTTTCAGGCCTTAGTTATAAAATAAAAGATGTACCTATTATGTATGGAACATTTATACAAAATATAGTTGACTTTCTAATAGTATCTGCTTGTATATTTATATTTGTTAAATTAATTTCTAAACTAAATAAAAAAGAAGAAAAAAAAGAAGAGAAGAAAAAAGATGAGCAAGTAGTATTATTAGAAGAAATTAGAGATTTACTTAAGAAAAAATCTAATGTAAAGTCTAAATAGTAATATTTACTTGTATAAAAAAATATGTTATTATAGCAATATAAAAGCAATTATGAAAGAGTAGTAATCTAATTTAATTTTATTAAAGAGAAAAAAACCTTGGCTGGAAGTTTTTATAAAATGTTAGATGAATTCACTTTCTAGTTCTATAGACAAAATCTATAGCGGTTATCTTACGTTATAAAGATTAAAGTTAAAAGAAAGGTGGTACCGCGATTAATCTCGCCCTTTTAGTACCATCTTTTTTTGTATATAGGAGGATAAAAATGATAGAGAAAATGAATGAACTTAAAAGTAAATTGAATGAAGAAATAAAAAATATTTCATCAACTCGTGAATTAGAAGATTTAAGAGTCAAATATTTTGGCAAAAAAGGTTATGTTACTGAAATATCATCACATATGAAAGATCTTTCTAATGATGAAAAACGTGAATTTGGAATGCAGTTAAATTCATTAAGAAATGATTTAGAAGTATTATTCTATGAAAAGAAAAATATTTTAATAGATAAAGAATTAAGAGAAACTCTAGAAAAAGAAAAAATAGATATAACTTTACCAGCAGATAATAATGATGTTGGGACTCTTCATCCACTAACACGTATTACAAATGAAATAGAAGAGTTATTTGTATCTATGGGATATGATGTAGTATCAGGCCCTGAAATTGAAAGAGATTTATATAACTTTGAGTTACTTAATCTACCTAAGGGACATCCAGCAAGAGATGCTCAGGACAGTTTCTATATAACAGAAGAAATGCTACTTAGAACACATACATCACCAGTACAAGCAAGAACTATGATTGCAAATCAAGAAAAAACACCAATTAGAATAATATGCCCAGGAGCAGTTTATAGAAGGGATGAAGATGATAGAACCCATTCACATAAATTCCACCAAATAGAAGGTTTAGTAATAGATGAAAATATATCAATGTCTGATTTAAAAGGTACACTAGAACTTGCTATGAAACATTTATTTGGCGAAGAAAGAGAACTTAGATTTCGCCCATCATTTTTCCCATTTACAGAACCATCTGTAGAAGTAGATGTATCTTGTTTTAAATGTGGTGGAGAAGGATGCGCAATATGTAAAGGTACAGGATGGATTGAAATATTAGGTAGTGGATTAGTTCATCCTAACGTATTAAAAAACTGTGGTTATGATCCAAAAAAATATTCTGGCTTTGCATTCGGATTTGGACCAGAGAGAATAGCAATGTTAAAATATGGAATTTCTGATATAAGAAGTTTTTATACTAACGATTTAAGATTCTTAAATACTTTTAATAGAATGGATGGTGAAAATTAATGAGAGTAAGTACAAAATTTTTATCTGATTATATAGATGTATCAGATATTGATTATAATGATTTAGCAAATAGATTAGCACTAATTGGTAATGAAGTCGAAAGCGTAGAGAAAATAACTACTGCAACATCTTTAGTAGTAGGTAAAGTATTAGAATGTAAACCAATACCAGATAGTGATCATTTACATGTATGTAAAGTAGATATTGGTAGTGAGACAAAACAAATAGTATGTGGCGCTCCAAATGTAAAAGAAGGAATAAACGTAATAGTAGCAAAAGTAGGTGCTACACTTCCAGGTGGTACAATTAAAGAAACTACAATTAGAGGAATTGAATCAAGTGGAATGTTATGTTCACTAGAAGAATTAGGGATAGAATCAAAATATGTACCAGAACGTTCTAAAGGTGGAATACATATATTAGAAAGCGATGCAAAAGTAGGAGAAGATGTAGTTAAATACTTAGAATATGATGATACAGTTATTGACTTAGAACTTACATCAAATAGAAGTGATTTATTAAATATAATAGGTGTTGCATATGAAGTAGGTGCAATGTTAGATAAAAAAATAAAGTTAGTTGACCAAACTATAAAACTAGATGGAACCGAGATAAATGATAATCTAGAACTTATTGTAGATACACATAACTGCTCTTTATTTCTAGCAGGAATGGTAAAAAATGTAAGCATTAAAGAAAGTCCAAATTTTATTAAAGCAAGATTAATGGCATCAGGTATAAGACCAATAAATAATGTAGTTGATATTAGCAATTATGTCATGATTGAATATGGTCAGCCACTACATTTTTACGACTATAAAAAATTAGGTGGAAAAATACAGGTAAGAATGGCTACAGATAACGAAAAACTTACTACATTAGATGGAATAGATAGAACATTAAAAGAAACTGATATAGTTATAACAAATGGAGTTAATGCAGTAGGACTTGCTGGTGTTATGGGTGGGTTATCTACAGAAGTTGATGATGATACTTGTGATATAGTTATAGAAGCAGCAATATTTAATCCAATGTCAATAAGAAATACATCAAAAAATATACTAAAAAGTGAAGCAAGTACTAGATTTGAAAGAGGACTAGATCCAAATAGAACTTACATGGCAATATCAAGAGCACTTGAATTACTTAAAAAGTATGCTTATGGAACAATAGTTGATGGAATATTAGTTCACGATAACAGCATAAAAGAACCAAAAGTAATAAATATTACAAAGACAAAAATATGTACATCTTTAGGAATAGAATTAACTAATGAAGATATATTAGATGTATTTAGAAGATTAGAATTTAAAGTTACTAAAGAAGAAGATACATTTACAGTAACTGTACCAACAAGAAGAATGGATATATCAATTGAAGAAGATTTAATTGAAGAAGTAGGGCGTATTTATGGATATGAAAAAATGAATGGAACCCTAGCAACTGGAGTTATAAAACCAGGAAAATACGATTCAATGTATAAATATATTAAAAACTTAAAAACAAGATTAACATCAATTGGATTATCAGAAGTAATTACATATTCACTAGTAAATAAAAATACTATATCTATGTTTACTAATGATAAAAAAGATTTAATTACTATACTAGATCCAATGAGTGAAGAACATACAACAATGAGATATAGTATACTTCCATCTTTATTAGAAGTAGTTGATTATAATCTAGCACGTAATAATAAAAATATAAATATATTTGAAATTGGAAAAAGATACTATAAAGAAGATAGTAACTACAAAGAAGAATATTTATTAAGTGTAGCAATGCTAGGTAGTAATGATATAAGTAATATAAAAAATCAAAGATTAAATATAGATTTTTATACAATAAAAGGCAAATTAGAAAATATATTGAACTACTTAGGATTTAATGGAAGATATTCTTATGATACTAATGAAATACCTAAAGAATTTCATCCATATCAAAGTGCAAGAATACTTGTAGATAATAATTTTATAGGATACATAGGTTTAATTAACCCAAGTATAAATAAAAACAAAATATATATGTTTGAAATCAATCTTGAGGTATTAAAATCACTTAAAGTAAGAGGAATTAAAGCAAAAGAAGTATCTAAATATCCATCAATAAGTAAAGATATGGCATTTATATTAGACAAAAATGTACCAGCAGGAGACATTATTAAAGAAATTAAAAAACAAGGCGGAAAAAATGTAAGCGCATCAGTATTTGATTTATATGATATGGGAGATAAAAAATCACTAGCATTTAACCTTATATTCCAAGATGATACAAAAACATTATTAGAAGAAGATGTAATGATTACATTTAATAAAATAATAGATACTGTTGTAAATAAGTTTAACGCAGAACTTAGAAATAAATAAGTGTTAAGAGATACAAAATAATTGATTTGTATCTTTTTTTTAAAGGAAAAAAGAAAAATACTCCGAATAATAATAATGGAGGTGTTTTAAATTATAAAGGAAAAAACTGAACTAATACCAGGAACATATGATTTTATGTTTAAAGCGATAATGTTAGATAATGCTAATAAAGATTATCTAATAGGAATAATATCAAATGTAACGGGTATTAAAAAAGAAGATTTAAATGATATTAAAGTACAAAATGTAGAACATATAGTAGATAATAAAAAAGATAAAAAAATGAGAAGTGACATAATAGTAAATATAGGAAATAATATAATAAATCTAGAAATGAATAAGGATTACTATGATGGATTATTCTTAAAAAATGATGCTTATATGCATAAGATATCATCATCACTATATAAAGAGGATGAAGATTATATAGATGTAAAAAAAGTAATACAGATAAACTTCAATAATTTTGATAGTTTTAAGAAAAATAAAGAGATATATAAATTTATATATATGGAAGAAGATACTAATATAATATTGCCAGAAAATCCTATTAAATATTACATAGACCTAGAATACATATATAATACATGTTATAATAAACCTGTAGAGTTTTTAAGTGAGTTTGAAAGATATTGCTTATTACTAAAAGCAGAGACAAGAAAGTTCGCTAAGAAGATCGCAGGAGATGATAATATAATGAAGAAAATAGAAAAGAGAATAGAAGAGTTAAATGAAGATGAGAATATACTAGGATTATATGATGCAGAGGAAGAAGCAAGGAAAGTATGGAATACAAGATTAAAGTATGAGGTAAATAAAGCAGTAAATAAAGCAGAGAAAAACGAACAAATTAAAATAGCAAAAAATATGCTAAATGAAAATATAGATATAAGTATAATAATGAAATGTACTAATCTTACAAAAGAGGAAATAGAAGAATTAAAATAATTAATATTATAAAGCATAAAAAGTTACAAAAAATAAATTTGTAATTTTTTTTGTATAAAATATAAATAGATCCAATATTTTATAGGAAAATATTGGTGTAAATTATAATGATTTTTTGCTTGAAAAATAATATTATAAAGTGTATGATTTAATTATAAAAAAGGAGGACTTATTATGAAGAATAATAAAGATAAAACATCGGGATTTACTTTAACAAAATTATTAACAATAATAATAATCGCAGCAGTTGTAGTAATAATAGCATTAATTGTTATATCAATAATGTTTGGAGAAAAAACGTATAATATGGGGCAAAAAGTAACACTAAAAGATGGCTCTGTTTGGTATGTAATAGAAAAAAGTGAAGGTAGTAGTGATACAGTAACATTATTTGCTAGTCAAAATATGAAAAACGATGGATCAGGATGGACAACTAAACAAGACGAATATAAAACAGCATTTGATGAAGCAAATGTAAGAACAACAGAAGATAACTCATATTGTACAACACCTAAATTTGGTTGCAATATGTATGAATCAAATAAAACAACAGTAACTAGCGATTCTACAATAAAAACTCTTGTAGATAGCAATGTTAAAGATTATATAAATAATAGTTTGAAAAACAATAATGGAACAGAGATAGATTCTATAAGGTTGATAACAAATAAAGAAATATGTAATATAATAGACGCATCTGATGCTAGTAATAAATGCAATCAATCACCAAAAACAGATGTTGCAATGAATAAAATATATAAAAAAGTTCCAAATTGGTTATATTCAACTTCATATTGGACAATGACAGCAACTGGTAGTTATGGATATGGTGTTTCAACTATAGATACTACTAGTAATTTAATGGCAATTAATGCTAGTGATAATGAAACATTTGGTATTAGACCAGTAATAGTTACTAAAAAATCCAACATTAAATAATTAAAATATAGTTTTGCAATGAAACTATATTTTTTCTATTTCATAAAATACTATTGGTGATAAGTATGAACATAGATTTAACTCCAGAGAAAAAAAAGTTTACTGACAATACTGTAAAATATGGTTTTAAAGATAGTAATGGAGTAACAAAAATACCATATATGTATGAATTTGCATTACCATTTAGTAATGGTTTAGCGGGGGTAAGAAATTATGATAATCATTTAATGGGATTTATTGACCCAGATAATAATACTCATATAAATTTTGAATATGATTATGTATATCCATTTGTAGATGATACTACATGGATGAGAAAAGAAGGTTTATGGGGATTAATATCTAATACTAATAAAGAAATAATTAAACATATGTATCAAAAGGCAACACCATTTAAAAACGATGTTGCAATAGTACAAAGAACTGATAATAAATGGGGCCTAATAGATATAGAAAATAATGAAATCTGTGACTTTATATATGATTGGTTAAATAGTAAAGACAATAAAACCTTTGATGCATATATAAATGGATATTGGATAAAATTAGACATATCAGAAATTAAAAATAATAAAATTTTAAAACTTGCTAAATAATGATAGAAATTAATACTAATTCTTGTTATAATTATTTTGGTGATATTATGAAAAGGGTTGGTATTTTTTTTGTATTATTGTTTTTAAGTATAATACCTAATACTGTAAATGCTTCTTCTATAGAAATAACTAATTATAATATAGATGTTAATATTAAAGAAGACGGAAGTATAGATGTTATAGAACATATAGTTTTGAGTGAAAAATCTCAATTTAAGTTTAGAAATAATTACTTAGATTGTAATGGTCTTAATAAGATTTTATATACAGGAATGACTAATGATTTGTATGGAAGTGACATTTATATTCCTACACTAAGCAAAGAGTTAGAAGCAACCGATAAATCAGGTAATAATATTTCATATTCAAAAGAAAAAACCTCTTTAGGTTATGAGTATAAATTTGATAATATTGATGAAATATTTGTAAAATATACATTTTCAAACATAATCGTATCGCATAAAGATGTTAATGAATTTTACTATAATTTCTTTAGAAGAAAATTTGATTATAGTATAAAAAGTTCACATATAAAAATATCTCTTCCAAAAAAATCATCATATCTAAAAGTAACAGATTATAAATACAGTAACAATATAAAAATAAATAACAATAAAACAATAGAATTAGACTATTCCAATAAAATAGATGATATAAATATAAGAGTATTATTTGATAAAAATTTAGTAAATACTATTAAAAAAACAGATATTAATATAAAAGATTTTGTAGAAACAGATATTAATAATGGAATTATTAATAAAGTTAAATATTATATATGTGTTATACTTACTATATTATTTTGCCTAAACTTCATAAGAATAGTAATACTAGTAATTATAAAATATGGCACAAATAAAAAGTATAAGATTACTCCTACTCTAGATGAAACACTTGTTAAGAGATATAACTATGCTGGTATAAATTATTTAATTAACAAAGATATTACTACAGAAGCATTCGTATCTGGTATATTGGATTTAATAAACTCTGGAAAACTTAATATAATAAGGAGTGAAAGTGGTAAATATGCTTTAATTAGAGGAAATATAAGTAGTAACTTAACTATTGAAGAAGATTATCTTATAAAATTTCTAATAGATGTTATAGACAAAAAATCTAAATCTGAAAGAGACTTAGTAAGAATAGAAAAAATAATACAATATTGTCAAGATAATACAACCGTATCTTCATTCATAGTAAACTTTAATGTTTGGAAAACAATACAAGTAAAAAATGCTAGAGAATATAGATTTATGGTAGGTAATGAATACTATTTTTCTCTTAGAAATTCACTTATATTTTCATATGTAATATTAATGCTTAATGTTTTAAGCCAAACATATTTTGCACTTGGTGTAGTAGCATTTATTCCAGTAACATTATTAGTAAATATAATGATAAAACTTACAAAAAGAAGTACAATGGCAGAAGAAATATATAAGAGTGTTATAAATCTAAAAGAAGGTTTAATAAAACTAGGGCCAAGTACTAAAGATCCTTATAGATGGGATATGTTTCTAATAGATTCAGTATCTATGGGAATAGGAGTTGAGGTTGAAAACATTATAAAAGATAAAATAAAAAATGGAAGTTTAAATGAACATTATAGTAGTAATTTAATTAACACATATAAAATGTATCCAGATTTTTCAATAATTAATGATTTACTTCCTATATTTAAAACAGCATATAAAAAATCATTCTTTATATATCAAGGCAAAAGGAAAAATAATTTATGATATATGTATATGATGATAAGGAATATAAGATTAATATCATAATAAAAAAAATCAAAAATACTTATCTTAGAGTAGATAATAACTTAAATATAAATATAACTACAAATAAATATGTAAAAAAAGATGACATAATAAATTTAATAAATAATAATAGATTAAAAATAAATCATATGATAGATATAAATAAACAAAATAATGATACTACTATAACAAATTATTTAGGTGAAAAATATGATATAATTTATATAAATAACTATTTTAATATAGATACATATAATAAGAAAATATATGTAAGTGATGATAAAAAGTTAGATGATTTTCTAACAAAAGAAAGTAGAAAAGTATTTAGTGAAAGATTATCATATTGTTATAATTTAATGAAAAATGAAGGAATTTGTTTTCCAAGAATGAAAATAAGAAAAATGAAGACAAGATGGGGAGTATGTAATGCTTCACGTGAGACTATAACTCTAAATTTTTATCTTATAGAAAAAACATATGAAGAAATAGATTATGTTATAATACATGAGTTAAGTCATTTCATTCATTTTAACCATTCGACATCATTTTGGGCACTTGTTTCAAAATATGTTCCCAACTACAAAGAAATTAGAAGAAAAATGAGATAGAAGGTGATTTTATGCTTATTACAAGTTTAGATAATTCTAAGGTAAAAGATTATAAAAAATTACAACTTAGAAAATATAGAGAAAAGAAAAAACAATTTATTGTAGAAGGATCACATCTAGTTTTAGAGGCTTTTAAAACTGGTCGTATTGAAGAACTTATCTTAGAAAAAGACGAAATATTTCCATTAGATGTGGAAACAGTATATGTTACAAATGAAATAATAAATAAAATATCAACTCTAGAAGTACCACAAAATATAATGGCATTATGTAATATGAAATCATCTGATTTTTTAGGTAAAAGAATACTACTATTAGATGAAATACAAGATCCTGGTAATCTAGGTACTATAATAAGAAGTGCTGTTGCATTTAATATAGATACAATTGTTTTAGGAAACAATACAGTTGATGTATACAACCCTAAAGTACTAAGAGCAAGTCAAGGAATGATATTTCATATAAATATAATAAGTAAACCAATAGATGAAGTAATATCAAAATTAAAAGAAGATGGGTTTACTATATATGGTACAAAAGTTACCCATGGGGATAATTTAAAAAATATAGATGCGCCTCTTAAATACGCAATTGTAATGGGTAATGAAGGAAATGGAATGACAGAAGAAATTACAAAACTTTGTGACAAGTTTATATATATAGACATGAATCAAAATTGTGAAAGCCTAAATGTAGGAGTAGCAACTAGCATAATACTATATCAATTGAATAAGTAGGTGGGTTATGAATAAAATATTTATTGGAAAAATCATTAATACACATGGAATAAAAGGAGAATTAAAGATAAGAAGTGACTTTAAATATAAGGATGAAGTATTTGTAAATAATATGAAGATTTATATTGAAGAAGAAGAACATATAATACATTCTAGTAGAAATCAAATGGAATATAAATTGATTTTAATTGATGATTACAATAATATTAATGATGTATTAAAATATAAGAATAAAAATATCTATATTGATAGAAAACTAATAAACGAAAAATATATATTAAATGAGGATATAATTGGATATAATGTTATAGTAGGAGATAAAAATATTGGTAAATTAACTAATGTAATTCAAAATGGAATACAAGAAATACTAGTTATTAATAGTATTATGATTCCATATGTAGATGCATTTGTTATAAAAATAGACACACAAAAACGAGAGATATACATTAATGAAATAGAAGGTTTAATAGAATGAAGATAGATATTTTAACATTATTTCCAAACATGTTTACTGGTTTCATAAATGAATCAATAATAAAAAGAGCAATAGATAAAAATATAGTTGAAATAAATATAATTAACCTAAGAGACTATTCGCATCATAAACATAACCAAGTAGATGATACGCCATATGGCGGTGGTGCTGGTATGGTTCTTATGGTAGATGTTGTATATAACGCCATATCAAGTTTAAAAAATAAAGATACAGTTGTTATTATGATGACACCAGATGGAGTAGTATTTAATCAAAAAAAAGCCTATGAATATAAAAATTTTAAACATATTATATTATTATGTGGACATTATGAGGGTTTTGATGATAGAATAAGATTGTTAGTTGATATTGAATTATCAATAGGTGACTATGTATTAACTGGTGGTGAAATACCAAGCATGGTAGTTACTGATAGTATAGTTAGATTATTAAATGGTGCGATTACAGAAGAATCTAGTGAAAATGAGTCATTTAATAATAATCTATTAGATTATCCAGTATATACACGCCCTAGAGAATTTATGGGAATGGAGGTACCAAGCGTACTCCTATCTGGAAATCATCAAGAAATAGCCAAATGGAGATATGAACAAGCCTTAAAGAGAACAAGAAAAAGGCGACCTGATTTATTGGTGGGGGATGAAGTTAATGAAAAATAGTTTAAGTTATTTAATAATAAAAAATAAGGATACTAAATCATGTTCAAATACATCTTTTAAAGAATTACATGGATATAAAGTTGTTCCAAAAAAAACTATTGTTAGGAATAATATGATTAAAGTAAATCAAATGAATTTAATAGATCCAGTATTAATAGAAAACATGCTTAGAAAAAAAATAGAAAAAAAGATAGAAACACTTATTTTTAAAATTGTAAATGTAATGGATAGTGATGACGATGATGATGCTGAAAAAGCATTAACTGAAGCAGAAAGATTAAAATATATATTAGTTAATGAATACCAAGAATTTCTAGAAGAAGAATATATAAATAAAACATCTAAAAAACTACAAATAATTATTGATGAATTACGTGTACGTATGATGATGAAATACAAATATGATAATGTAAAAGAAGAATCGAGAGGAAAATCACGTTAAAATATATTGAAAAAATAAATAAAATATGGTAAACTTTTAAAAGTGATCCGCTTAATCTAATGATCACAGTTAAGAAAGAGAGGGACAACGATGAGCAATATTATAGATAAAATTGCCAATGAACAAATTAACCCTAGTATTCCTGAATTTAAAGTAGGATATACAGTTAGAGTTAATGTTAAAATTGTAGAAGGAAAAAGACACAGAATCCAAGCATTTGAAGGTGTAGTAATCGCACGTAAAGGTTCTGGAATATCTGAAACTTTCACAGTTAGAAAAAAATCTTTCGGTGTAGGCGTAGAGAGAATATTCCCAGTTAATTCTCCAGTAATTGATAGTATTGAGATAATTAAAAAGGGAAGAGTAAGAAGAGCAAAATTAAACTTCTTAAGAGAAAAAATTGGCCAATATCGTATAAAAGAAGAAAACTAAGGTCCATAAGACCTTTTTTTAATAGGAAGGTGCAAATGAAAAAAATATTAAAAAATATTTTACCATATTTAATAATAGTAGTTGTAGTAATTTTAATTAGACTCTTTATAGCAACACCAGTACAAGTAGTAGGTAGTTCAATGTATCCTACTTTAAATAATAATGAAATACTTTTACTAAATAAATTAGTAAATATAAATAAAAGTTATAAAAGATTTGATATTGTAGTAATTAAATACAATTCTGAAACTATAATAAAACGTATTATAGGTCTTCCAGGAGAAAAGATAGAATATATAGATAATGTATTATATGTAAATGGAGAAATAGTAAATGAATCATTTGAACATGATGTAACAGATGATTTTAATATACAAGAATTAGGTGAAGATACCATTCCTGATAATACATATTTAGTTCTAGGAGATAATAGAGGAATATCAAAAGACAGTAGATTAATAGGATTTATAGACGAAAAAAATATTATCGGTAAATCTAGTATAAGATTACTACCAATAAATAAAATTGGATTTATAAATTAATAAAAATTGCAAAATAACTTGTAATTTTTTTACTTTAATACAAAAAATTAATACCGCAAATGATATTATACGTCAATCGACATATAATATTACTTAAAAATTATATATTAGTAATATAGTTTTATATTTAAAAAAATATATTATTTTGTTATAATTATTTATATAGTAGGAGGGACCTTATGAATCAGGATGATAAAAAAGTTATTGATTTGCTCAAAACACTAAGTATTGATATGATTTATGAAGCAAAAAGTGGTCATCCAGGAATATGTCTTGGAGCATCCCCAATTATATATACTTTATATGCAAGACATATGAATATAAATACGAATGATACAACATGGTTAAATAGAGATAGATTCATAATGTCTGCAGGGCATGGTTCTGCATTATTATATGCATGTTTATTTTTAGCAGGATATAATATCACTTTAGATGATTTAAAAAACTTTAGATCAATTAATTCAAAAACACCAGGCCATCCAGAGTTTGGTGTAACACCAGGTGTTGATGCGACAACTGGACCATTAGGTGAAGGATTAGCAACTGCAGTAGGAATGGCTATATCAGAAGCTCACTTAGAAGCAAGATATAATAAAAAGAAAAAGAGTTTAATGGATAAAAATGCCATACAAATATTTAATTACAATACTTATGTATTATGTAGTGATGGGGACTTAATGGAAGGTGTTTCCTACGAAGCAGCGTCACTAGCAGGAACCTTAAAATTAGGTAAACTAATTGTCCTTTATGATTCAAATAATATATGTTTAGATGGAAGTACTTCTAAAACATTTACAGAAAATGTGTTGAAACGCTTTGAAGCATTAGGTTGGCATACACAATGTGTAAATAATGGTGAGGATGTAAACCAAATAGATAAATCTATAATAAAAGCAAAAATGGTAACAGATAAACCATCAATAATAGAAATAAAAACAGTTATAGGAAAATACTCTAAAAATGAAGGAACTAATAAAGTTCATGGAACGCCTTTATCTAAAGAGGACATAACATCATTAAAAACAACGCTTGGTGTAATAGATGTACCATTTACAATCCAAGAAGAAGTAGTAAGTATTTTTAGAAAACAAATATATGATAGAAGTAATAAAAAATATACCTTATGGGCTGAGGACTATAATGAATATATGAATGATGCCCCATCTATGCTAAAAGCAGAAATAGAGTGTCTTATGACTAGAGGTCTAAAATTTGATGTAATATCTATGTTTAAAGATAGATTTGCTAAAGACTATAAAGATGCCCTAAGATCAACAAATGGGGATGTCTTGCAAACTATAACAAATAGTATGCCATTTATGATAGGTGGATGTGCCGATGTTGCAACATCAACAAAAGCATATGTCCCAAATATGGGTGACTTCTCGTCAAATGATTACTCTTGTAGAAATATATTTTATGGGGTAAGAGAACATGTGAGTGGTTCTATATCTAACGGAATTGCATTATCTGGTTTAAGGCCATATTCTTCATGTTTCCTAACATTCTCAGATTATTTAAAACCATCTATTAGACTATCAGCAATGATGAATTTACCAGTAGTATATATTTTCACACATGACTCTATATTAAATGGAGAAGATGGTCCAACACACCAACCAATAGAACAACTAGCAATGTTAAGAAGTATACCTAATTTAGATGTATTTCGTCCAGCAGACGCAAATGAAATAGTAGGATGCTGGGATCTTATATTAAAGAATACAAATAAACCATCAGCGATAGTAATATCGAAAGAAGAAGTACAAATAATTAATACAACATCATCTTTTGATGTAAAATTTGGAGCATATATAGTTAGAAAGGAAACAAATAAACTAGATGGAATAATTATTGCAACAGGAACAGAAGTATCACTAGCAATAAAAATAGCAAATAGGTTATATGAAACAAATAACTTAGATATTAGAGTAATAAGTATGCCATGTATGAGTAAATATAAAGAACAAACAGATGAGTATAAAAATATGCTTCTTCCTATGGGAATTAAAGTAATAGTAATGGAATTTTTATCTAGTTTTGGATGGGGAGAATTTGTATATAATGATAAATATTTAATTACATTAAATGAATTTGGAAAAAGTGGAAAAAAAGAAGATATATTAAAAGAATTTAAACTAGATTATATGAATGTTTTAAATAAAGTATATGAATTATTGAAATAATGTTATATAATATAAAAGAAGGTGATAGAGTGAGAGTTTATAATATTTTTATGATTAATACTCATTTTGCTAAGTTATATAAAAACAAACCTAAAACTCTATATCAAATGTTAGAACAAATAAATAAAGTGAATAAAAAAGATTATAAGTTTGCATTTAAATTATTTGAACAAATCGCTCTGCCACTTAATAGAACTGATATTAATAAATATATAGAAAAAAGAGATAAAAATCATATAAAAATAGGGGATGCAACATATATATTAAATGATATCAATACACATGAAGTTACAAAAATATTAATTGGTGCTGCACATATAAAAGTAATAAGTAATAAAAACTATCCTGATATTTTTAATTCATTATATGGATATGATAACTATTTATATGTATGTGATTTTAATACGAGTGACTATTTTTGGCTTAACAAAATAAATTTTAAGGAGGAAATAAGATGAATGTATTTATGGACATAATGTATGTTTTAATAGGACTTATCGTAGGTGGGTTAGCAGGTTTCTTTATAGCAAGAAATTATATGAAAAAATATCTAAAGAAAAATCCACCTATAAATGAACAGATGGTACGTGCTATGATGATGCAAATGGGAAGAACACCTTCTCAAAAACAAGTTAATCAAGTAATGAAAAGTATGAATAAATATATGGAATAATTCTAATATTAGAGTTATTTTTTTGATATTATAATTTTACAAAAAATATTGACAAAATATAAATAAAGTAATATTATAATTACCAATAAAATTTGAAAGGGGATTTATTTTATGAGTAACAATATATTTATGTTATTTATTAAAAAAATGCAATTAAGTAAACTAATTAAGAATAAAACAAAAATTGGTATGGAGATGTAGAATGGGGTATACGGGGTATACCAAAAATTAAAAAAAATTATAATAATGTTAAAGATATTGATAGAATAATAAATTTAATAAACAAATCTACTAATAGTACTATATTATTTCATATTATTGAAGTTTTAACAAATGGATATACAATAGAAAACGGAATAGCACTAAAAGGAGCAGAATTAATTAGTAATGTACAAGAAAAATATCAAGCAGAATGTGCCAAAGATATTTTAACATATTATGATGCAATAGAAAATGGAATAGCATTATTAGGTGTAGAATTAGTTAGTAATGCACAGAAAGAATATAAAGCCAAATATGTAAGAGACATGTTAAGAAGTTCTGCTCTAATACGACACGGAATAGCACTAGAAGGAGCAAAACTAGTTAGTAATTTAGAAGAAGAATATAAAGCAAAATATGCAAGAGATATTTTAATAAATTATTATGCAATAGAAACCGGAATAGCACTAGAAGGAGCAAAATTACTTATTAGTGCAAAAAAAGAAGGTAAAGTGCAATATGAAATCAGCGATTTAACAAGTGAAGAAAATCAAGATGCAAGAAGAGTTAAAGTAAGAAGAATTAAGGGAAATAGACATTAGAACGAAAGATATTCGTTCTTTTTTTACATATTACTTATATAATAATACATTAATAATTAGAAAAAGTGTATTTAAAATATTGTTTAGAAAGGTAACGAAATTTTTAATAAAGAAACAAATATAAGATAAAAATAATGTAAAGTAAAGTAACCTATTGCTTTGTAATATGCATGTATAGCGCATATATAAGTGCCATAACAACTTTTTTTTTAGTTATTAGGAGCGATTTATCGCCAACCTTTTGGTTGATTTTATATTGACAATTTTTAAGTTTAAGATATACTATTTATCATCTAAAGGGGATTTTTATGGAATTAGAGTATATCGCAAGAACAATTATATTAGATGATATAAAAAGAAAAAAACTAATAGAAAGTTATAAAAATGGTAAGGATAAAGTATATAATATAAAAATTGATTGTATTTTAAGTAGTTTATCTAAACAATTAAATAAAAAAAATATGGATTTGAAACTTTTAGAAGGATATTTAATATTCTTAATAAATATATCATCATCATTATCTAATGAGGAACAAAAACTTATTATTAACTATGGAAATAAATTAATAAAACATAATATAAAGATTCTAAATTCTAATCAAAAATTAATAGTAGCAGTGTCACTCATTTTAAAAGAGGCTAAAAAAGAAAATATAGAAGTTATTTTTAGGATAGATGATAATGAATCAAATACATTAATGATGATGCCATCAGTAACTAGATATCATAAAACTTATGAGTTAAAGGGAATAATAACTTTAAGTAGTGATGTATTAGAATCAAACTTAAAAAGTGATGAACATTTAATTATATTATTATTTATGTTTTATCATGAATTTGAGCATCTAAGAGAATTGAACTATCTTAATAATACTAGAATTAATAGTAAAGAAAAAATAAATTCATTAAAAGAATTTGTAATAACATTTATATTAGGTTGTGGTAAGTTTTATTCCTATTATCATGATTCATTTAGTATTGAAAGAAAGGCTGATAAGTATGCATATATTAAAACAATATCGTTAATTGAAAAATTAGAATTACAAAATCAATTACCATTACTTAAATTAGTACGTAAAACATACAATGATAATAGAGCATATGACACAATAAGTGAAACTGAATTTGAGAAGTTATTAAATAAATGTTATAGATATATTATAAAAAATAAAAGTAATGAACTAAAAGAACTATGTTTATATATGCCAGTATTAAAAGAAGTCACTAAAAAACAAAAAAAACTTGTTTAACTATAAAAAATATGGTAAAATTAAACTTGGTTAAAAAACCAAATACACACGCTATTGATTTTAAATGCCTAGTGCTTTTTATAAAGTGGTGTTTGAATTTGAGATAGGCGGAGGGTAAAAACGAAAGGATGGAAAAAATATGTCAACAGTAGTATCTATGAACTACTTATTAGAAGCAGGTGTTCACTTTGGTCATCAAACTAAAAGATGGAACCCAAAAATGGCTGAGTATATATTCTCAGTTAGAGATGATATTCATATCATTGATTTACAAAAAACAGTAAAAAAATTAGAAGAGGCTTATGATGTACTACACAGCATTGTTGAATCTGGTGGAAAAGTAATTTTCGTTGGAACAAAAAAACAAGCAAGTGGTGCAGTAAAAGAAGAAGCCGAAAGAGCAGAAATGTACTATATAAATGAAAGATGGTTAGGTGGTACATTAACTAACTTTAAAACTATCAAAAGAAGAATTGGACGTCTTGAAGAAATCGAAAAACAAGAAAAAGATGGTGTTTTTGAAGTTTTACCTAAAAAAGAAGTTAGCAAAATTAGAAAAGAATATGATAAATTAAATAAATATCTTGGTGGTATAAGGGAAATGAAAAAAGTACCAGAAGCAATGATTGTTGTAGACCCTAAGAAAGAAATAAATGCAGTATTAGAAGCAAGAAAATTAAATATACCAGTATTTGGTATTGTTGATACTAACAACGATCCAGATGATGTAGATTATGTAATACCTGCTAATGACGATGCAGTTAGAGCAGTAAAAGTAATTCTTGGTGTATTAGCAAATGCAATTGTTACTGTAAATGGTGGAAAAGTAATAGACTTTATAAGTGAAGATGATAAAACTCAAAGTCAACCAAAGGAAACTAAAAAACAAGAAGCAGTAGCAAAAGAAGAATCTAAAGAAGAAATTACTACTAAAAAAGAAGAAACTAAAATAGATCTTAAATCTCTAAATGTAACTGAACTTAAAAATTTAGCAAAAGAAAGAGATATTAAAGGTTACTCAAAAATGAAAAAAGATGAATTATTAGAAGCATTAAAATAGGAGGATATTTATGTTTTCAGCAAACGATGTTAAAAATTTAAGAGAAGCAACAGGCGTTGGTATGATGGATTGTAAAAAAGCACTAACTGAATCTAACGGAGATATGGATAAAGCAATTGAATATCTACGTGAAAATGGTTTAGCAAAAGCCGCTAAAAAAAGTGGACGTGTAGCTGCTGAAGGTTTGACTGCTGTAAAATCATCAAATGGTAAAGTTGCTATGATTGAAATCAATTCAGAAACTGACTTTGTCAGCAAAAATGATGAATTTAAAAATCTCGTAGAAACAATTCTTGATACTATATTAAATAGTGGTGCAACTTCTTTAGATGAAGCACTTAAATTAACTACAAGTGATGGTGTTACAATAGAACAATTAATAGTTGATAAAACTGTAAAAATTGGAGAGAAACTATCGTTTAGACGTATGGAAGTAAAAGATGCATCTGATAAAGAGTCTATCGGAACATATATCCATATGGGTGGAAGAATATCAAGTTTCGTAATTATTGAAGGTGTTAGTGCTGATGTAAGTAAAGATGTAGCAATGCATATAGCAGCACTTAACCCAAGATATTTAAATAAAGAAGAAGTTCCTGAAGATGTTATTGCAAAAGAAAGAGAAATCCTAACAGAACAGGCTAAGAATGAAGGATTAGACGAGGCTAAACTTCCAATGATAGTAGAAGGAAGAATTAGTAAATTCTGTAAAGAAATATGTTTAGAAGACCAATTATTTATAAAAGGTGATAAACAAACTGTTTCTGCTTATGTGAAAGCAAATGGTGGAATTATAAAATCTTGGGGACGTTATGAAGTAGGCGAAGGTATTGAAAAGAAAGAAGAAAATTTCGCCGAAGAAGTAATGAAACAAATTGAAGGCTAATTTATAGCCTTTTTTCATATATTACAAATTTTATAAAATAAAATATATATAATAACAAAAATAAAAGATATGACTAATAAAAAATAAA